>DAHVXI010000052.1:0-10442 GCA_027356795.1 Chloroflexota bacterium
CTGAAGGTGCCCTACGCCATCCTGTTTGCCCTGATCCTGGGCTTCTGCGTCCTGGGCTCCTACAGCCTGGACAGCAGCGTCTTCGACGTGGGGGTGATGATCGCCTTCGGCGTGATCGGCTACCTGTTCAAGAAGCTGGACATCCCACTGGCTCCCGTGGCCCTCACCCTGATCCTGGGACCGCTGATGGAGCGGGGCCTCCGGCAGTCGCTGGAGATCTCACGGGGCGACTTCACCATCTTCTTCACCCGCCCCATCTCCTTGGGACTGCTGACGATCGCGGTGGCCTTCGTCCTGAGCGCCACCTTCCGGACGGTGTCCCAACTCCGCGGTGGCGACACCCAGCTGTAAGGACGCGTCTCCACGTCCATGGCACGGTTTCTGCGCTAGAAGAACGTGGAGGGTGTGCCCTCCACCCCGTCCCTCGGGAATAGCGGGGCCCCGGTTTCCGGGTGGACGGATCGACAATCGAATAGACAACTGAATACGAGCAGAGGGGGCTCGACCCGCGGGTCGAGCCCCCTCTGTGCGATTCCACTCTCACCCCAAAGTTCCTACTTGACCGGCGATGAACTATGTACTAGATTGCCCCGGAGTCTCTTCCGAAAGGAGGTGAGGTGAGGAAAAGCTGGGCCTGCGGCGCATCGCGGGCCGGCAGCTGCAGGAAATCCATCTGCAACGACGAGAGGTCAGGGCAACGCGGCCCGCCGGCGAGGGCGCTCCCGGGTTCCACGAGGCGAACGGCTCAGGGACTCAATCGGGAACAGAAGATAGGAGGAGAGTAAATGGGACGTCAGCATCTTCTCGGTCTATCCCTCGTCGCCACAGCGGCCCTTGCCTGGGCGGCCGTTGCCTGCTCTTCCCCGGCGGCACCAGCCCCCACCGCTGCACCGGCGGCTAAGGCCACCACCGCTCCCGCCCCAGCTCCCACGACGGCGCCCGTCGCCGCCGCTCCCACCAAGGCCCCTGAAGCGACCAAAGCTGCTGAGGCAGCCAAGCCGGCCCCCACCAGCGCCGCCATCCAGAAGCCGGCGGACTGGCCCCAGAAGCCGATCACCTTGATCATCCCTTGGGACGCGGGAGGCAGCACCGACGTCGGATTCCGGTTGTTGGCACCCCTGATGGAGAAGGCCCTGGGGACCCAGATCGAACTGGTTAACAAGCCCGGGGCCGGCGCCCAGGTGGGCGTCACCGAGCTGGCCAAGTCCAAGCCCGACGGCTACACCATCGGGAACGTCAGTGCGCCGGCGGTGATAACCCAGTACCTGGATCCCGACCGAAAGGCCGCCTTCACCTGGGACAGCTTCGCCCCCATCGGTCTGCACGTCTTCGACCCGGGCGTTCTGGCCGTTGCCACGAACAGCAAGTACAAGACTCTGAAGGATCTCATCGAGGACGCAAAGGCCAACCCGGAGAAGGTAAAGGTGGCCACCACCGGCATCATGGGGGACGACCACCTGGCGATCCTGGCCCTCCAGAGGATAGCGGGCATCAAGTTCGCCATCGTCCACTTCACGGGGGGTGCCCCGCAGACGCAGGCGCTGCTGGGCGGCCACGTGGACGTAGGGTTCGACAACGTGGGCACCTACGCGAAGCTGGACAAGCAGGGACAGACCCGCACCCTCGCCGTCATGGACAATCAGCGGAACAAGTTCCTGGCGAATGTGCCGACGGCAGAAGAGCAGGGCTACAAGGTCTACTCCTCCTCTTCTCGAGGTCTTGCGGCTCCCGCAGGCACCCCGAAAGAGATCGTCTGGGCCCTCGCCAAGGCGATGGAGGAGGCCATGAAGAACCCGGAACTCAACAAGAAGATGGACGACGCAGGTCTCACCCAGCGCTACATGAACCCCGACGAGTTCGCCAAGTACTGGAAGCAGTTTGAGGAGCAGGTCAAGCCGCTGATGGCGGATGCAAAAGCAACCTCGTAGCGGCTAGGCGACGACAGGCCCGGCCGGTCCTGCACCGGCCGGGCCTGTCGTCCTCTCGGTGGTTACCTGGCGCCGGGCGCGGCTTCCAGGGGAATCTTCCCGGCCTTGCAGATGGGACAGCCGCCGGGCTCGTAGGTCTCGTGCTCCACCAAGCAGAAGGAAGGATACTTGAAGGTGACGTTGCCCCGATTCCAGATGGCGGCCACCCCAACCACCTCGCCGCCCTCCCTCTCCACGGCTTCTATCACCCTCATCGCCGACCCTCCGGTGTCCAGCACGTCCTCCACCACCAACACCCGCCTACCGGCGATCATGTCCACCACCGACGGCCGGAAGTAGCGGTTCTCCCGCTCTCCCTCGGCGTAGACGGCGATGGCCTTGGGCTCCAGGTAGTAGGCCACGAAGGGCGCCATCATCGCTCCACCCATGGAGGGACCCGTCACAACCTGGATCTTATCGGCGAAGTAGTGCTTTGCGATACGGTAGCAGAGCTTGCTGGACACATCGACGTTGGCCAGAACCCGATCCTTCTCCACGTAGACCGAGCCATGCAGTCCCGAGGAGTACTTGTAATGGCCTCCCTCAAACAGTGCCCCAGTGCTTGCGATCAGCCGATGGACCTGCTCCCTCTCCTCCACCTCAACACCTCCAGCGAGAGTCACCCCGCTAGTATACAACGATACCCGTGGACTTCCATCAGGCAGCTTTCCACGGTTGCGCCTGAACCCGATCTCAATCCCGAGGGGAGGTCGCGACATCGGCGCCGCAACGGCTATCGCCGGCCCAGAGCCACCACCCTTGGCCGTAGGACAAAGGTCCGCTTGTTCTCCTGCCTAGCCTGCTCCCACTGCTCCTTCAGTTCCGGCTCCCGGATGTAGAACTCAGAGCCGCAGTTGATGCAGTACATCACCCAATCGAGGCCGATGGAGTCCCACTTTGCCAGTTTGCCACCACACCTCTCGCACTGCACGGTGATCACCGTCGAACCCTCCGACACGTTTACTTGCACTAATCCTATCCAGATCCAACGGCAAGCAGGCCAAGGCTGCGATGGGAAGCGGCTACGTTGGAGTCGTTGCTTTGATGCCGCTCCCTGCTGCTGCCCCATCGCAGGAAATCCGGTCGCTTCCGTGGTGGGATCGCTGGGGAAAGCCACTGGCAATAACCGGGTGGTAGATGTGCAAATTCCAGGCCAGTGCACCGGATCGAGCGAGCACCGCGGAGAGGGGGAGAAACGGGGAGGCGGGGACGCAGAGTCGTACAGAGGTGGGGAAGCCGGCATTCGGTACCCGGCACTCAGAGGGTGCGGTCCAACTCCTCCCGCACCGCTCGCGCAAGGGTCTGCAGCGTCACGGGTTTCGATAGGTAGGCACCAACCCCCTGCGCCTGGGCCTCGCGCACCCGGGCGGATTCCGCGAGACCCGACAGGAGGATTGCCCGCTGGCCGGGGTGGATCTCTCGTATGCGGCGGTAGGTTTCCGCCCCGTCGATGCCCGGCGGCATGACCATGTCCAGGATCAGGAGATCCACCGGCCGCTCCCCGACCTGGGCGACCGCCTCTTCTCCGCCTGCCGCGACCGCCACCCGGTATCCCAGCTTCCCCAGCAGCCGGCTCACCAGCTCCCGCTCAAGAGGGTCGTCGTCCACCACCATGAGGGTCTCGGTTCCGCCCTTCACGGGATCGCCGGGGGTTTCATCTCCGGCTTCCCTGGAAATGGGCAGGTAGACGCTGAAGGTAGTGCCCTTGCCCACCTCGCTCTCCAGGTCCAGGCAACCCCGGTGGTCCTCCACTATCGCCTGAACCACGCTTAACCCCAAGCCCGAGCCGCGATGCCGGTCGGTTCGCTTGGTGGTGAAGAAGGCGTCGAAGATCCTATCCCGGATCTCGGCGGGAATACCGCAGCCGGTATCGCCGATAGTGAGGCGGACGTACTCGCCGGCCTCGATCCGGTTGTAGTGGCCGTAGGGTTGGTCCAGGTTGAGGTTCTCGGTCTTCAGGGTGACTACCCCCACTTCTTGCATGGCCTCCCGAGCATTGGAAAGCAGGTTGGAGATCACCCTCATCAACTGGGCCGGGGCCCCGGCTACCGGCAGGAGATCGGGATCCAGATCCAGCTCCACCGCCAGTGTGTCGGGCCGATCCTCCATCTGCATCACAGCCTGCTGCACCAACCGGTTGAGGTCGGCGGGCTGTTGGGCGATGTGTCCCCGCCTGCCCAGGGCCAGCAGGTCCCGATTGATTTCGGCCATCCGGCCGGCGGCTTCCATCATAACGTCGCAGCACTGCGAGGCAGAGTGCCCTGGCGGCAGCTCCATCTTTATCAGCTCCGGATAGGCCAGTAGCGGAGATAGCAGGTTGTTGAAATCGTGTGCCACCTGCCCCGCTATTCGCCCGGCCGTTTCCAGCCGATGGGCCCGCAGAAGCCGCTCCTCCATCTGCTTCCGTTCGGTGACGTCCCTGGCTACGGTCACCACACCGACCACTTCTCCGGTCTCCGATCGAAGGGGCACTTTGCGCACGTGGCAGACCCTGGCATCGTCCTCCTCCTCGTAGTCCAGTACCGTGCCGGAACTCAGCACCCGGGAGTCCTCCTCCATTACCCGCGGGCCCTTCACCGGCCCATGCAGCTGCAGAGCCGTTTTCCCCTGGATCTCTTCCTTGGGCCGGCCCAGCCTCCGGGCCATCTCCGAGTTCACCAACAGGTAGCGCCCCTGAGCGTCCTTGACGTGGATGACGTCGTCCACCGCCTCGACCAGGGTCCGGTACAGTGTCTCGCACTGGCGCAGCGCCTCCTCGGCCGAATAGCCATGGATCTCTTCCGCGCCTCGGTTCCGGAAGAGCACCTTCCCGCCGCCGTCGGCGCAGATGATGGCATCCTTCGTCGTCTGCGCGACGGAGCGCAAGGTGATGCCCCGGTACACCAGGTAATAGGAGAGGACTTTGAAGAGATGGCCCGCAGAGTCCATTATCCCGTGGGGATCGGAGTCCAGGGTGAGACTCAACTCGGAAAGGATCGTGGCCACCATGGCACCGGTCAGCAGGAGATAGGCCGAGGGATCGACCTGGTGCCGCCGAGACCGTAGTCGCAGCAGGGCAACGAGTACCAGAAGGACGACGAGGTACTCGCCGGCAATCTCGAAGGGAGTCAGCCCCTTCCCCTCGACGAAACAGACCGGAAAGGCCTGGATCCACAGTATGCAGGCCAGCAGGCCTCCGGTAACGACGGCGTACAGCGAGAGGACGACAAGCCGCGGGAACTCCCGCCGGAGAAAGAAAGTGGCCAGCAGGAGGGATACCGCCTCGACGAACCGTCCGGCTATCCAGAACTGAGTGGGGACGTTCAGGTCGTAGGCCGGGTACTCGCCCATACCCTGGTAGGTCAGCAGGTGGGCGAAGTCGAGAAGAGCAACGAAGGGAAAAGTATTGCCCAGGAACAGCGAGAAGCCGTTGCTCGAGTCGCTGGGAGCCCTCGTCGCCAGAGCCCAAATGGAGACGGCGACTGCGATGCCGAATCCTTCGACCGCGGCATGAAACAGAGGGTAACCATGGGTTGCCGCAATATGGAGGGCGAGGCCCGCGAGGAGGGCGGCCGCCAGCGCTGGGGTCCCCCAGACCCGGCAGCCGGGTTGCTCAACAGTTCTCACAATTGCCCCTCGGTGATCTGTGGCGACCGCAAAGCACTCCCCCCTTCCCCTCAGGCCGTCCAATAGTTGGGCTCCAACCTTCAGATCGGGTGCCGGCGATGGAGAAATGGCCATCAGGGGGAAAAGTTGGAGACCAGCGGCCTGGCTCTCAGGCTCGTCTTGGGAGATGGGCGGAAGCATACCAGTTGTGGAGAAGCGAACTGGCCACGGAGGAGGCGGCAGGGGTGTTGCCGCCTCCTCCGCGCCGTAGCAGCAGCTCCTCCGACGGCCACGCGTCGTGAAGCCGCTGGGAACTATCCCGCTGCCACGGACCTGAGCTTGGGCTGCTTGGGGGCCCCATCCGCCGCCCAATCGTCACTGCGGCGCTTCATGATCACCCGGGCCTCCTCCCCCAGCTTAAACTGAGCCACGACGGCTTGAAGCTCCTCGGCCATCTGCGCCAGCTCCTCGGCCTGGGCCACCATCTCCTCCGCCTGGCCGTTCATCTCCTCGGTGGAGGCGCTCACCTCCTCCGCGGCGGCGCTGGTCTCCTGGCTGACCGCGGCGATCTTGTCGACAGACCCACCTACCACCTGGCCGGAGGCGGCCATCTCCTGGGTGGCGGCGGTGGACTCCTCCACGACCGCCGAGATGGAGTCCATGAGATCGACCACCTGCCGAGAGGCAGCCTCCATCTCCTGGACGGCAGAGGCGATGTGAGTCATCTGGCTCGCGGACTCCTGGACCGAGGAGAGGATGTTCTTGAGGGCATCACCGGCTTCCTCCGCCAGTCGAGCGCCCGCCTCCACCTCCTGCGTACCCTGAGCCATCGCCTCCACGGCTTCCTGAGTTCCCCCCTGGACCTGAGCGATCAGGTCGGCGATCTCCTTGGTGGAGCGGCTGCTTCTCTCGGCCAGCTTCCTCACCTCGTCGGCGACGACCGCGAAGCCCCGGCCGTGCTCCCCCGCCCTCGCTGCCTCGATGGCGGCGTTGAGGGCCAGCAGGTTGGTCTGCTCGGCGATGTCGTCGATGGCCTCCACGATGGAGCCGATCTGCTCCGAGTAGTTGCTCAACTCCCGGATCTTGGCTGCCGCGCTGGAGGTGGTGGCCTTGATCGCCGCCATACCCTGGGCGGTCTTGTGGACCGATTCGGCCCCCGAAGAGGCAGCCCGGTGGGTTCCCTCAGCAGCCGTCGAGACCTCGTTGGAGGCACTGGCCACACGGGAGATGGAGCTACCCAACTGGGCGACGGACGCCGAGGCCTTTTCCACGGACTTGGCCTGATCCTGGGCCCCCCTGGCGATCTGGTCGATGGCACGGGACAACTGGCCCATCGAGGAGGAGGTCTCCTGGGTGGCCGAGGCCTGCTCTTGGCTCCCGCGGGCGACCTGCTGGATGGTGGTGGCTATCTGCTGAGTGGCGGAACTCGTTTGCTCGGAGGCCGCCGACAACTGCTGGCTGGCCTCGGTGAGGGACTGGGCCGAGGCGGAGACGCTTCCCACCATCTCCCGCAGATTGGCGATCATCCGCTCGAAGGCGATGCCCAGGGCGTCCCTGTTGGATCGAGGGGCCACCTGCTGGGTAAGGTTGCCCCGGGACACTGCTTCAGCCACCTCGGCCATACCCCGGACGTACTGGATCATGTTGCGGAAGGAATCGGCCATCTGGCCGATCTCGTCACCAGACTTGACCTTGATCTCCTGCTCGACGTCCCCCTGAGCCAGCCCGTCGGCCGCCTTGGCCATGGCCCTGACCCCGTTGGCGATAGCTCCCGAGAGGAAGAAGGCGATCCCGAAGCCGACCAGAACCGCCAGAACCACCAGGCCCACCATCTGCACGCGGGCACCTTCGTACGTGGCGACGCCATGGCTCTCCGAATCGTCGGCCTCTTTCACGTTCATTTCGATCAGCTTGTCCAGGGCGTCCGCCACCGGCACCAGCTTATCCCGCGCTGCCCCTTGGAAGAGGGTCAGCGCCTCTTGGTCCTTGCCCTCTTTCTTGAGTTGGAGAACCGTGTCCCGGTCCGCCTTGTAGGCGGACCACGCCGTGTTGAACTTTGATACCATCTCCTTCTCGGCTGGGAGCAGCTTCGCCTTGCCGTACTTGTCCATGTTCTCCAGCATGGTCTTGTCGTAGGCGGCGATCTTGCTCTCCGCTTCGGCTATCTTTGCCTTGTCCTGGGCCACCAGGGCCTCCAGGATGTTGACCCTCATCCGGTGAAGGCTTTCGGCGGCGTTGTCCATCTCTTCGATGGGCAGCAGGCTGTCCTCGTACATGGAGGTCATCAGCCCGCTAACCATCCCGAGGTTGGAAAGGCTGATCGCGCCGACTACGGCCATCAACACCAGGACGGCGGCGAAGCCCAACAGCATCTTGGCTCGCACGGAAAACCTCATTGGTATCAGTTCCTCCCCATCTTAATTACTGCGTCCGAGTTGGGGTTCCCAAAACGGACCCCGGGGGCCCGGGCACAGTAATACACCATCGGCACCCCAACCACCGGATCGTAGAGAAAAGGGCCTCTCCCACATTAACAATCGGTAATGACTATCATTAACAACTGTTAATCTTCCTTTCAGAAGCCGCCCGTACGCCCGCTCCGCTGCTATAATGGTCTGCTTCGGCCTCTCCGAGAGCTCCGGCAGCTCCCCGCTGCAACCACGTCACCCCGTCTCTGGTAGAAGGGAATCAAGGGAGCCAAGGTGACCAAGATCCTAGTGGTGGACGACCAGCCTCTGCTGTTAGACACCCTCCGCCGAGTCCTTGGCACAGTCGGCTTCGAGGTGCAGACCGCCGACGACGGCGAATCCGCCCTGAGGCTGGCGCGAGAAGAGCGCCCCGATCTGATCCTCCTGGACGTCGTACTACCGACGATCAGCGGGCTGGAGGTATGCCGCATCTTGAGGAAGGACAGCTCGGTGCCGATCTTGATGCTCACCGCCATGGACAAGGAAGTGGACAAGGTGGTCGGGCTGGAGATGGGGGCAGACGACTACCTGACCAAGCCTTTCAGCGTGCGAGAGCTGCTGGCGCGGGTGAAGGCACTGCTCCGGCGGGTCGAATGGGGACAATCGCTGGAGGAAACGGCGGCCTGCGCGGAGCCGGTGGTGGTCAGCCGATTGAGAGAGAACGGCGTGGAGGTAGACCTGGTCTCACGTAGGACCGTCCGCACGGGTGTCCCCGTCGACCTGAAACCGAAGGAGTTCGACCTGCTGGCTTTCCTGATGCACCATCGGGGGCAAGCCTTCCCCCCTGGACAGCTGCTGACGGAGGTGTGGGGGTACCAGGACACCTCCGACACCCGGACGGTGGTCGTCCACATCCGGCGGCTCAGGGAGAAGCTGGAGAACGATCCCTCCCAACCGAAGCTGATCCAGACGGTGAGGGGCGTGGGGTATCGCTTCTGGCAGTAGAGACGCGACACGTCGCGTCTGCACCACCATGGTGTGCCGCGTCTCTACCCTTTGAAGGAGCCCTGCAGCAGCTCCAGAAAGGCCGACAGGACCGGCGACAGATGCTTGTCCCGGTGCAGCAGGGTCAGGAAGGGCCGGGTCAGCCGGAGTCCACGCACCTGCACAGCCTTGAGGGCGCCGTACTGGAGCTCCAGGTCCACCGTGGCCCGGGAGACGATGGCAACCCCCAGCCCCGCCCGAACCGCCCGCTTGAGGGCCTCCGGGCTCCCCAGCTCGAGGGCCGGCTCCACCCGCACCCCCTGCTCCGCCAGCCGCCCCTGGACGATCTCCCGGGTGCCCGAGCCCGGCTCCCGCTCCAGGAAGGGCTCCTCCGGCAGATCCCCTACCGCCACCCACCCTCTCTCCGCCCATCGATGGCCGGGCGGGACGATCAGCACCAGCTCGTCGGTGTGGAAGGGTCGGGTCTCCAGCTCCGGATCGCTCACATCGGCCTCCACCAACCCCAGGTCCAAGGTACCCCCCGCCACCTGCTCCGCGATCCGGTGGGTGGGCGCGATGTCCAGCACCAATCGCACCCCAGGGTGGGAGCGGCGGAAGGCGCCGAACAGCTCGGGAAGCAGGTAGTTGCCGATGGTCAGGCTGGCGCCCACCACCAGCTCACCGGAATCCAACCCCCGGAAAGCCGCCATGGTCCTGCGGGCGGCCTCAGCCTGGGTGAGGATGCGGGAGGCGTAGGCCAGCATGGACTTCCCCTCCTGAGTGAGCAGCACCCTCCTGCCCAGCCGCTCGAAGAGCCGCACCCCCAGCTCCCTCTCCAGGGCCTTTACCTGCATGCTGACGGTTGACTGAGTGAGGAAGATGCTCTCGGCGGCCCTGCTGAACCCCCCCTCGGTGGCCACAGCGTGGAAAGAGCGCAGCTGCTCGAAGTTCACCCCTCGCCTCCTATCGATTAGATGGATGGATTATATCAATTATATCTGCTTGATCGATACTGCCCGGACCCATAGAATGTCGGTGGAGGGGCAAAGCCCCTCGGCTCGTAGGGCCGGTTGTCCAAGCCTGGAGAAATCCACCGCGAAGTGAGCCGACAGAGCCGGGTTTCCCTGGCCTCTCGGCTCGCTTCGCGTTTTCGAGGACTGAAGCCATGAGAATCGCCTGGCCGACCCACACATGGTTCACCGGCACCAGCGATCTGGAGCGGGGCTGGCAGGAGCAGGTGATGCAAGAGGTGAAGCTGGGATCGCTCTCCGGTTTGAGCCGGCAGGAGATCGTCCGGCGGGTGGCCCAGAAGATGTACCGGCAGGACGCTCGTGATCTCGGCCCCCTGGTGGACCTCGGACTGTTCAGCTGGGAGATCTACCTCCGGGATGCCGAGCTGGCCGTGGATTGGCTGCTCCAGCAGCAGAGCAGCTCCGAAACGCCAGCCAAGAGAAACCAAGGGGTAGAGGGTTGACGGATCCCACCCATTTCCTTTTTG
>DAHVXI010000068.1:0-8750 GCA_027356795.1 Chloroflexota bacterium
CTGAACCGAGTTTGATATAAGCGGGGCTAGCTAGTGACGTTCCCGCTGCTTCCCAGGCGTTCCGGCGAAGGGTCCCACGGGCAGCGTAGCCTCCTCGGGCTGCGCTGCCTTTTTTCATTGGCCCGGAGGCTCCATCTTGCATCGGGTGCCCAGGTGGCGTTGGGGGAAGGGGGTGAGAGCGCAGCCCACCGCCTCCGAATACTGGTCTCATGCCTCGCCATCGTCGAAATGCCGTCATTTCTCCGAGGAGGCATCCCTGATGAAACAGCACCGCTCCCTCGTCTTGTTGGCGACCCTGGCAGTCCTGGCCCTCTTCGTGGTGGCGACCTCCGCCTGTCAGCAGCAGGCGGCTGCCCCGGCCTCTCAGCCCGCCGCTCCCAAGGACGCACCCAAGGCAGCAGAACCGGTCAACATCGGTCTGTGGGTGGCTCTCACCGGCTCCCAGGTGGATCTGGGCACCATGAGCCGCAACGGCGCCCAGCTGGCGGTGGACGACATCAACGCTCAGGGCGGCATCAAGGCCCTGGGAGGGGCCAAGGTGAACCTGGTGGTCGCGGACGTCACCAGCGACGCCGCCCAGGTTCCCACCGTTATCGAGCGGATCCTCAGCCAGAACAAGATCGCGGGTGCCGTGGGTTGCGGAGCCAGCCAGTTCACCCTGTCTGCCCTACCTGTGATGGAGAAGCGAGGGGTGCCGATGATCACCTCCTCCATCTCCGACGATATCACCAAGCAGGGCTACAAGAACGTCTTCCAGGTTGCCCCGAAGGGCAGCGTCTTCGGCGCCACCCAGGTGGAGTTCCTCTCCTTCCTCAAGAAGAAGTACAGCATTCCCGTGGATAAGGTGGGCTTCATCTACGAGAACACCGCCTATGGGACCTCGACGGCCGGAGGCCTGCGGAAGATCGCCGAGCAGCAGGGGTACAAGATCGTGATCGATCAGTCCTACCCCGCCGGCTTCAGCGACGCGGCCCCCCTGGTTACCGCCGTCAAGTCGGCCGGCGCCGAGGCGATCTTCCCCGTCTCCTACACCGTAGACGGCACCCTGATCGTGACCACCATGCATCAGATGAACTACCTGCCGGTGATGATCGGCGGTGGCGCTGCCTTCATCTGGCCCGACATCCAGAAATCGCTGGGTGACAAGGTGAACGGCATCTTCAGCGTGGGCTCCTGGAGTTGGGACAGCAAGAACATCACCTCCGATCCGCAGAAGGTGGACGTCACCAAGCGGTACAAGGAGAAGTACGGCACCTACATGCCGGAGCAGGCCGGCGAGCACTACGCCGCCGTCTGGGTGCTGAAGGAGGCCCTGGAATCCGCCGCCTCCGCCGACCCGGCCAAGGTGCGGGAGACCCTCTCCAAGATCAAGATCATCAGCGGCCTGGCCACCATGATGCAGCCCGGCGTCGTCCAGTTCGACGAGACGGGTATGAGCAGAGAGGTCTTCCCCACCATGATCCAGTGGCAGAAGGGCGAGCCCCACACGGTGTACCCCGAGAAAGCCCAGAACGTCGAGGTGGTCTGGCCCATCCGCTAACCGGTAAGGACCAGGCGATGAGGGCTGAGGACTGGGGTGAAGACCCTCAGTCCTCAGTCCCGCAATTCCCGAAGGCAGGTAACGCAAGGCATGGACTTGACTCCCTTCGCCCAGGCTGTCGTCAACGGTTTGCTGATGGGAGGGCTCTACGCCCTGGTGGCGGTGGGGCTCACCATCATCTTCGGCACCATGAACGTGGTGAACTTCGCCCACGGGGAGTTCGTGATGCTGGGCATGTTCGCCACCTACTGGCTTCACTCGTTCACGGGGCTGGATCCCCTGGTCCTCATCTTCGCCGTCATGCCCCTGATGTTCATCTTCGGCGCCCTGGTTCAGAGAAGCCTGATCCAGCGGGTCGTGTCCGATCCCCACGAGACCCAGATCCTGCTCACCCTGGGCATCTCGGTGCTGCTGATGAACGGGGCTCTGCTGTTGTGGGGCCCGGAGCCCCGGGCGGTCCCGACCCCCTACGCCTTCGCGGCCCTCAGCTTCGGCGCCGTCCGCATCCCCTTGCCGCGGCTCATCGCCTTCCTGGTGGCGCTGCTGCTGGCGGCCCTCCTGTGGGCCTTCCTCACCAGAACCGACCTCGGCCGGGCCCTCAGGGCCACCTCGGAGAACCCGGACTGGGCGGTCCTGATGGGGATCGATCCGGTGAAGATGTACGTCCTGGCCTTCGGGATCGGAATAGCCCTGGCCGCGGCGGCCGGCACCCTGATGACCCCCTTCTTCAACACCTTCCCCAGGGCGGGGGTGTTCTTCGGGATGATCGCCTTCGTGGTGGTGGTGCTGGGCGGGATGGGCAACATCCTGGGAGCCGTCCTGGGGGCGCTGGTGATCGGCGTCACTGAGTCGCTCACCGGCCAGTTCGTGGCCCTGGACCTCTCTATGTTCGGGGTGTTCGTTCTCTTCCTCCTGGTGCTGATCTTTAAGCCGACGGGGATCATCGGCGGAGGTAGGCTCTACTGATGGATGCCAAGAGCCTACCCGCTGCCGGGAGGAAAGCCGCGATCCGCACCCCCGGCAACGTCCTCCCCCTGCTGCTGCTGGCGGTGCTCCTGGCCTTCCCGCTGGCCGATCCCGACGACTACCTGCTGCGGCTGGCCACCAACATCTTCTATTTCGGGGCTCTGGGCTGCGCCTGGAACCTGATCGGCGGCTTCGGTGGCCAGCTGTCCCTGGCCCATGCCTCTCTCTTCGCCCTGGGGGCTTATCCCACGGGGCTGCTGCTGATCAACCTGGGGGTGACCCCCCTTCTGGGCGGGCTGGTGGGCATAGGGGCCGCGGTGCTGGGGGCCCTGGCCATCGGGTATCCCACCTTCCGGCTGAGAGGGCCCTACTTCGCGCTGGGCACCCTGGCCTTTAACGAGATCACCCGCATCCTTCTGCTCTACTTCCGGGATTACACCCGAGGGCCTCTCGGGCTGATCGTGCCCTTCAAGGGGAACAATCCCCTCAACCTGCAGTTCTCCACCGCTGAGCCCTACTACTACCTCGGCCTGGCGATCCTGCTGCTGGGGGTTTACGCCGGCTATCGGGTCTCCAAGTCCAGGATGGGCTACTACCTGGCGGCCATCCGGGGGGATCAGGACGCCGCCGAATCCATCGGCATCGACCTCACCACCACCAAGCTGAAGGCGCTGGTGTTGAGCGCCGCCCTGACCGGCCTCGTGGGGGCGTTCTACACCGTCTACATCGCCTACATCGACCCGGAGAGCGTGGCCAGCATCGATCTGTCCATCAAGATCGTTCTGATCGCCATCATCGGCGGGACGGGGACCGTGTGGGGGCCCGTTCTGGGCGCCACCATCCTGATCCCCCTGACCGAGGTCAGCAACGCCATGTTCGGCAGCGGGAAGGCCGGCGCCTCCCTGATCCTCTACGCGGTGCTGTTGATCGTGATCGTGCTCTTCAGCCCTCGCGGCCTGATCCTCTGGCTGGAGCGACCCTACCGGGTGCTGCTCGCCCGGATCGCGGGGAAGGGGTGAGGGCGAGATGTTGCTGAGCGTCGAGGGAGTGACCAAGCGGTTCGGCGGACTGACGGCCGTCAACAACGTCAGCTTTCAGATCCAGCCGGGGGAGATCCTGGGGTTGATAGGCCCCAACGGCGCCGGGAAGAGCACCCTGGTCAACCTGATCACCAACTACTATCGGGCCGACGGCGGACGGGTGTTGCTGGAGGATCACGATCTGGTGGGGCTGAAACCCAACCGGGTGGCGGCCCTGGGGGTGGTTCGCACCTTCCAATCCTCCAAGCCCTTCCTGGATATCCCCACCCTGGACAACGTGATGATCGGGGCCTTCCTCCGCACCGACAACCCGGCGAAGGCGAGGGCCATAGCTGAAGAGACCCTGGAGTTGGTACACCTCACCCCCTTCGCCCGTGTGCCGGCCAGGAGCCTGACGGTGCAGAACCGGAAGAGGCTGGAGATGGCCCGGGCTCTGGCTACCCGTCCGAAGCTGCTGATGCTGGATGAGGTGATGGCGGGGCTGAACCCGCGTGAGATCGACGATGCCCTGGATACCCTGCGGCAGCTGAGGGCGAAGGGGCTGACCATGCTGGTGATCGAGCACGTGATGCGGGCCACCATGAATATCTCCGATCGGATCGTGGTGCTGGATCACGGGGAGAAGATAGCGGAGGGGGCGCCCGCCGCGGTGTCCGCCGATCAGAAGGTGATCGAAGCCTATCTGGGGCGAGGGTACCGCCATGCTTGAGCTAACCGGGATCAACGCGGCCTACGGCGACGTCCACGTCCTCTACGACCTCTCGCTCAGGGTGGGCGAGGGAGAGATCGTGGCGTTCCTGGGAGCCAACGGCGCAGGGAAGACCACGACCCTCTGGACCATCTCGGGGCTGCTGAAGCCGCTCTCGGGTCGGGTCGTCTTCGACGGCCGGGATCTGCTGCGGTTGCCCGGCCACCGGCTGCCGGATTTGGGCATCGCCCACGTCCCCCAGGGCCGAGGGGTCTTCCAGACCTTGAACGTCCTGGAGAATCTGATGGTGGGTGCCTACTCTCACCGGGCCAAGGCCGACAGGAAGCAAACCCTGGAGATGGTGTTTGGCCTCTTCCCCAGGCTGTACGAGCGGCAGAAGCAGGAGGCCAGGACCCTCTCCGGAGGGGAGCAGCAGATGCTGGCCATCGGCCGGGCGCTGATGCTGAAGCCGAGGCTGCTGATGCTGGACGAGCCCTCCCTGGGGCTGGCGCCGGTGGTGGTGGAGACGGTTTTCCAGAAGATCGTCGAGATCGGCCAGACGGGGGTGGCGATCCTGCTGGTGGAGCAAAACCTGGCCCAGGCCCTCTCGGTCGCCCATCGGGGCTACGTGTTGGAGACGGGCAGGATAACCCTGCAGGGAACCACAGCCGAGCTTCAGGGCAACCAGTACGTGAAGGAGGCCTACCTCGGGCTGTGATGGCCTCGAGGTGCGATGAGGCAGCCGGGCCGGGAAGCGGAGGAGACGGCTCCTCGCCAACCCCATCGAGGACGGTGGTCCGGCAGTGCCCTGCGCCTCACACCATGACGGGCCGCGGAGGGCTTGCCTGCGGTACCGGCATCGGCTCCGCTGCCTGCTCCTCCTCCAACAGATCGAGGAAACGGGCCAGAAGCTGGGGGTCCAGCCGTTTGCTCCCCATGGTGCTCAGCTGCTCCACGGCCTTGGGATCGTAGGCCAGGGTTGCCTCCCCGTTGGCCATGCAGAGGCTGTCGTAGCTATCCGCCACCGCGATGATCCTGGCCCCCAGGGGGATCTCCTCCCCGGCGTGGTCCTTGGACACGTGGCTGCCGTCGTACCAGTCGTGGTGGTACCGGATCGGCTCCTCGGCCTCCTCGAAGGCGGGGATCTCCCGGGCGATCATGGCTCCCAGCTGGGCGTGCTGCTTCAGGCTGTAGAACTGGTAGTCGGTGAGATCCTCTCTGTTGGCCGGCATCTCCTCGGCCGGATCGTCCAGCCCCAGCTTGCCGATGTCGTGGATCAGCGCGGCCCGACGGAGCACCTCGGTGTCGGTTTGTGTCAGGCCGATGGACCTGGCGATCTTCGTGGCATGCTCGGCCACCCGCTGGGAGTGCTGGAAGGTGAAGGGGTTTCGGCGGTCCAGCACCTCGGCGATGATCTCGATGGCGTGGATCACCTGCTCCTGCTTCAAGTGGGTGACAGAGAGCAGCTGGTAGACCGCCGCCGTCGGCACAATTAGCAGCAGGGCGTACAGGGCTCCCTGATGCCACGCCGCCGCACCCAGCACCGCCAGCAGCGTCATCAGGATCATCTGAACGTAGAAGTCCTTGTAGTTCTTGGCGAAATTGCGGAAGAATGGCTCACCGTTGTCGGCAGCCACCAGGACCATCACGAGGAAGCCGTTGGCGAGCCAGTAGCCGCAGGCGGAAAGGAGAAGCGCGGCCACGTTGACCCAACTATCGAGGGGCAGCAGGTCGGGATCGGCCATGCCGTGGTAGAGGGCGGCGGCGAAGCCGATGCCAAGGGTCTCCGCGGCGGCATTGAAGAGAATACTCCAGAGGCGGCGCCGCCTCAGCAGCCCGGAGGCGACGATGACGAAGGCTGCGAGCAAGCAGGCCACTGAGGGGCTTGCCAGGAAAGCAGCCATCAGCAGGATCGGACCGAGGAGATCGATCCTGAGGTGGCTGTAGACCATGGGGAGGCGGTACATGGCAGCGAGAATGCCGGACACCGCCAGGGTGAAGAAGAGGATCAGCTCCGAGCTCTCGACCTGTCGCGGCAGGCTGAGGGACAAAGCGACGACCCCGGCCGCGATCACCAGCACTATGTAAGCCTGGATGGGGCGCGGGAAGCGTCTCATGGGGGCGAAACCTGCTTTAACCTGTCCTTAGATTAGCGCAAACAAGCAACCTCCAGCCGCGGTGATACCTGTTGGCTGGAGGCTGCCAGTCGCGCTACTTCGCACGGAAACCCCACCCGGGATCCGACCTGCGCCGGCTCCTATTCCCGGGTCATCTCGAGCTCGAAACGGAAACCGATGCTCAAATGCTATTTGTTGCCCGGGTTGTAGATGGCATTCACGTTCGGGCTCGGGAACACGTGGGTTTCCCAGTTCTGAAGGGCTGCCGGCGCGGGGTGAGCCTTCAGGGAGGCCGGCGGGCAATCCTCCCACGACACGCCTGCCATCGCCACCGCCGTCGACAGGGCGAACATGATCGCCAGCGCCAGAGTTGCCATCAGGGCAAGAGTAGACTTACGCATGGGTTCACCTCCTCGTGGCTTTCCGAGGGTTGGGGCGCTCACCGGGAAACCCGTACCTGTCGCCGTCAAGGATATGGACATCCCAGGAGCTGCTGAGAGCGGCTCTCCTGCGGCAACCTGGCAATCCTCCTGACGCCTTTGCGGCCGGTATGGACCCAAGGCTTTGCGTCCCCACCTCTCGGTGGGTTTGCCTTTGTCGATGAGAGAACGCGAGTGATAGTTCTGCCGCGGCCCAGTGTAAACTCAGCCAGCTTCTAGTAAATAGCCCAATAGTACTAATTGATTCAACATAACCCCGGAATCCGGTTGCACCGGCCCTCGGGGCGCTCATTTCGAGGCATTGCCCACCGCTTCCAGGAGAGTACCCCGCCGGATGAGCTCCGCTACCCCCTCGATCTCGCCGGACAGGGGGCGATCGGACTCCAGGGTGGGGGCCACGCCGCGGACGCAGGCGATGGCCGCCTCCAGGGGCGGGGTGGTCCTCAGGGGGCGTCGCTCCTCGACCCCCTGGGTGGCACACAGCAGCTCCACCGCCACGATCCGGCGGACGTTCTCCACCACGGTGCGCAGGTGGACGGCCGCCGTGGCCCCCATGGAGTTGAAGTCCTCCATGCCGGCCGAGGTGGGGATGGAGTGGAGGGAAGCCGGCACCGCCAGGGTCTGGTTCTCGGCGCAGAGGGCCGCGCCGGTGTACTGGGCCACCATGTAGCCGGAGTTCAACCCGGGGTTCTTGGCGAGGAAGGGGGACAGGCCGCTGAACTCCGTGCTGAGGAGCCGGTAGCTGCGGCGGTCCGAGAAATTGCCCAGTTGGGTCAGCACCAGCTTGGCCACGTCCAGGGCCAGGGCGATGGGCTGGCCGTGGAAGTTGCCCCCGGAGATCACCTCCCCGGATTCCGGGAAGCAGAGGGGGTTGTCGGTGGCGGAGTTGATCTCCCGGTCGATGATCTGGCGGGCGAACGCGAGACCCTCCCGCACGGCCCCGAACACCTGGGGGGCGCAGCGCAGGGAGTAGGGATCCTGCACCCGGGAGCAGTGGTGCTGGTGAGACTCGACGATGGGGCTATCCTCCAGCAGCCGGTGGAGGTGGGCGGCGGCGTCGACCTGGCCCGGGTGGGGCCGGACCGCCTGCAATCGCGGATCCGAGGGGCGCATGGAGCCCTTGAATGCCTCGATGCTGAGGGCGCAGGCGATCTCGGCGGCCTCCACCAGCCTCTCGGCGTCGTGGAGCGCCAGTGCCCCGTAGGCCGTCATGAACTGGGTGCCGTTGATCAGCGCCAGCCCCTCCTTGGCCTCCAGGGTGAGCGGGGCCAGCCCCGCCCTGAGCAGGGCCTCCGCGCCGGGCAGCTTCTCGCCCTGCAGCTCGGCCTCGCCCTGTCCCAGGATCACCAGAGCCAGGTGGGCCAGGGGGGCCAGGTCGCCGCTGGCTCCCACCGAACCCCGGGTGGGGATCAGGGGATGTACCCTTCGGTTCAGCATGCCGGCCAACAGCCCCACCAGCTCCTCCCGCACGCCCGAGTAGCCCTTGGCCAGGGCGTTCAGGCGCAGCAGCAGGATCGCCCGACACAGCTCCGTGGGCACGGGTTCACCCACTCCGGCGGAGTGGCTCATGATCAGGTTGCGCTGCAGCTCCGCCACCTGGTCGCGGGGAATGCGGATGGTGGCCAGCTGGCCAAAGCCGGTGTTGATGCCGTAGACCGGCTCGGAGCCGGCGACCTTGGCGAGGACCAGCTCGCGAGAGGCGTGGAAGCGCCGCGGGAGCTCCACCCCCACGGGGACCCCGTCGCGGGCTACCGCCACCACCTGCTCTATGGTGAGGCTTTCCCCATTGGCCACGATCTCCATGACGCACCTCCTCTCCAGGGCCTTTTAGTTGTCACCCTGAGCGAAGCGAGGGGTCTCCACGAGCGTCTGCCGAGATTCTTCGCTACGCTCAGAATGACAGGGTCGTGGCCTCGGCGCTGCACTTTGCCGGTTCGGCAGCAGAGAACTAAAAGGCCC
>DAHVXI010000083.1:0-28663 GCA_027356795.1 Chloroflexota bacterium
TCATACAATAGCTAGCAGCTCTTCAACCCTGCCTACAACTGCCTGTTCCTTCAACAACAGGAGCCGCCTGCTGCAGACCACCTATCCCCTACCCCCAAGGCCGTTCCCCCCGCTATTTCCGCAATGGTTCATACACTACCTTTCCTGCCCTCCATTGGTGCAGATAATGCTAACCTCGGCTCCTTTCGAGCCAGGCCAACTGAGGAGGGACGAACAGGATGAGCATGAGGCGAATGGACCCCCTCGGGATGATGACCCTGAGGGATGCCATCGATCGGTTGTTTGGGGAAGGCATCTTTGGACGCTCGCTCTTCCCGGGCCGGATGCGCAGCCTGGGCGAGGAGCAGTGGGTGCCGGTCAACATCTTCGAATTGCCCGAAGGGCTGATGATCATCGTGCCGATGCCGGGGCTGCAGGCCAACGACGTGGAGCTGAGCGTCGCGGGCAACGTGCTGACCTTGCGGGGCCGCCGCACCCCCGGCCAGGAGGATCGGGACTACCTGGTGAAGGAGTGGGACTACGGTCCCTACGGTCGCACCGTCGAGCTTCCCTTCCCGGTGGACACCGACCACATCATCGCCACTCTGGATAACGGGGTGCTGACGGTCAACCTCCGCAAGTCGGCGGCCGTCATGCCGAAGCGGATTCACGTGCGGAGCGCGGAGGATCGCTCCATGACCGGCGGGGAGACCCACCAGAGCCCCCAGGGGCTGGAGCGGGAGAAGGCGTCCAAGAGCCGCTAGCCATTAGCAGTCAGCAATCAGCTGATGGCTGATGGCTGATTGCTTGATTCGCTCCCCGCGGCTGTGTATACTCACGGCAATCCATCGTGTAAAGACGTTGAACGGGACTAGTAAGCGGTGGCGCCGCGGGTCAGAGAGCCGGGGTAGGTGAGAGCCGGCACCAGGCGCGTCGACGAATGGACCCGGGAGTCGCAGGCCCAAAGGGCGAGCCCAAGTAGGCCGTGCCGGATTGGCCCCCGTTATCAGGGCGCCGGGTATCGGAGGTACTATTATCTCCAGTACCCGTGAGGAGATGCCAGGGGTGGCGTTGAGCTGCCTTTGGCAACCGGGGTGGCACCACGAAGGCCAAGCCTCTCGTCCCTAGGACGAGAGGCTTCTTGTTTTGTCTGAAGGGGTTCGAATTGGAGCGGGAAGGTATGGAACGGGTGGGGCCAGCGGCTCTCGGCGGGACCTGCGGCTGCAGATCTCGCCGCGCAGGGCTGCGTGCCTCACCCGGCTCGTGGCGGTTGGGGCGGCCGGTAGGCCGCCCCTCAAGTAGGGTAACACTCGGGGCTCCGCTCGGGCCCTCACCCCAACCCTCTCCCAGAGGGAGAGGGGGAACCCATAACTGAGAACTGATGGAGGCAGAAGATGAACGCTGCACAACGCGCTACCAAGATACTGCTGACCGAGAGCGAGATGCCCACCTCCTGGTACAACGTGGCGGCCGACCTGCCGAAGCCGCTGGATCCGCCCCTCCATCCCGCCACCGGGCAGCCCCTGGGGCCCCAGGACCTGGCGCCCCTCTTCCCCATGGCGCTGATCCAGCAGGAGGTCTCCCAGGCGAGGTACGTCGAGATCCCCGAGGAGGTTCAGGACATCTACCGGCTCTGGAGGCCTACGCCCCTCTACCGGGCGCGAAAGCTGGAGAAGGCGCTGGACACCCCGGCCAGGATCTACTACAAGTACGAGGGGGCCAGTCCGGCCGGAAGCCACAAGCTGAACACCTCCGTGCCCCAGGCCTACTACAACAAGAAAGAGGGCATTAAGCGGCTATCCACCGAGACGGGTGCCGGGCAGTGGGGCAGCGCCCTATCCATGGCCTGCTCCTTCTTCGACCTGGAGTGCAAGGTGTACATGGTCAAGGTGAGCTACCACCAGAAGCCCTACCGCCGCTCCCTGATCGAGACCTTCGGTGCCAGGGTGGTGCCCAGCCCCAGCCGCGACACCGCCGCCGGCCGCGCCATCCTCGAGAGGGATCCGGAGTCCGGGGGTAGCCTCGGCATCGCCATCAGCGAGGCGGTGGAGGATGCCGCCACCCGGGAGGACACCCACTACTCCCTGGGGAGCGTCCTCAACCACGTCCTGCTGCACCAAACCGTGATCGGGCAGGAGGCGAAGAAGCAGCTGGAGAAGGTGGACGCCTATCCGGACGTCGTGGTGGGATGCGTGGGCGGCGGCAGCAACTTCGGCGGGATCGCCTTCCCCTTCATGCAGGACCGGCTGGCGGGGAAGAGGGTTCAGTTCGTCGCGGCCGAGCCCGCGGCCTGCCCCAGCCTGACCAAGGGCGTCTTCGCCTACGACTTCGGCGACACCGCCAAGCTGGCGCCGGTGGCCAAGATGTACACCCTGGGCCACGGCTTCATGCCGGCCGGCATCCACGCGGGCGGGTTGCGCTACCACGGCATGGCTCCCCTGGTGAGCGCCCTCTACGACCAGGGATTGATCGACGCCGTGGCGCTGGCCCAGACGGCGGTCTTCGCCGCCGCCGTGCAGTTCGCGAGGCTGGAGGGGATCGTGGTGGCGCCGGAGTCGGCCCACGCCGTGAAGGCCGCCGTGGACGCCGCCCTGAAGTGTAAGGAGACCGGGGAGGCCAAGACCATCCTGTTCAACCTGAGCGGCCACGGCAACTTCGACATGGCCGCCTACGATGACTACTTCAGCGGGAAGCTGGAGGACTACGAGTATCCGGAGGCCAAGGTGCGGGAGGCCCTGGCCGACCTGCCCAAGGTCGGCTAACCTGTGGGGCGGGTCTTGCGCCCCGCCGCCCGGACGATACCAGGGCCAGCGTAGGGCGGGTCACAGGACCCGCCCCACTACACGTTCAGAGTGGATTGTCTCGTTCTAGAGTAGCTTCGAAAGGGGCACGCACTCGTGGCCGAAGGCGTCGGCGACCCCCTGGTATGTGACCTTTCCCCTGTAGCTGTTGACGCCCTTCGCCAGGTCGGGCATCTGCCGAACGGCCTCGGCGAAGCCCAGCTTCGCCAGCCGCGCCGCGTAGGGCAGGGTGGCGTTGGAGAGACCGTAGGTGGAGGTCCTGGGGACCGCCCCCGGCATGTTGGGCACCGCGTAGTGGACCACCCCGTTGACCAGGTAGGTGGGGTTGCTGTGGCTGGTGACGTGGGAGGTCTCGATGCAGCCTCCCTGGTCCACCGCCACGTCGATCACCACGCTCCCCGGCTTCATGGTGGAGATCATCTCCCTGGTGACCAGCTTCGGCGCCTTGGTCCCGGCTATCAGCACGGAGCCGACTACCACGTCGGCCGTGGAAACGGCGCCGGCGATGTTCCTGGGGTTGGAGGCGAGGGTGGTCAGGTTGCCGTGTAGCACCTCGTCCAGATAGCGCAGCCGAGGGAGATCTCGGTCGATCAGGGTGACGTGGGCCGCCATCCCTAGGGCGATCTTGGCGGCGTTGGTGCCGACGGTGCCGGCGCCCACGATCACCACGTCGGAGGGGCGCACCCCCGGCACGCCACCCAGCAGCTTGCCCCGACCGCCGTGGGACTCCTCCAGGTAGTGGGCCGCCACCTGGATCGACATCCGGCCCGCTACCTCGCTCATGGGGATCAGCAGCGGCAGCGATCGGTCGGGCGACTCCACCGTCTCGTAGCCGATGCCGATGACCTTCCGTTCCAGCATCTCCCTGGTGAGCTCCGGCTCAGCCGCCAGGTGGAGATAGGTGAACAGCAGCATCCCCTCCCGAAGCAGCCCGTATTCGGAGGGCTGAGGCTCCTTCACCTTCAGCACCATATCGGCCTCGCGGTAGGCGTCCTCGTGCTTCACCAGGATCGCCCCGGCGCGCACGTACTCTTCGTCGGTGAAGCCGCTCCCGTCGCCGGCCCGGGTTTCCACCAGTACCTTGTGGCCCGTGCTGGCCAGTAGCTCCACCCCACCCGGAGTGGCGGCCACGCGGTATTCGTTGTCCTTGATCTCCTTGGGCACCCCGATGATCATCGTCGATCCTCCAAACCAGGCTGGGCGCGGGTTGCACGAGCCAGCCGGCAACGCCCGGGTTTCTCCCTGCCCAAATTCTAGCCCCGGTGTCAATTGACGGCAAGGGTGTCGCCCCGTCCCATGAGGACGGCCATGGGGAGGGTCGCCAGGGTGATGGCGGCCATGGCCACGAAGGAGCTGGGGACTCCGGCCGCGTCGGCCAGTGCCCCGTACAAGAGGGGGGCCAGGACGCCGACCCCCAGGGTGAGGGTGTAGAAGAGACCGTAGCCTCGGGCCCGCTTCTCCAGGTGCACCATCTCCGCCACGGCCGAGTAGAGGGCCGAGGAGGTGCCGTTGCCCACGAAGCCGATGGCCACGAGGACGGGGATCAGCAGGAGGGGGTCGACGGGGATCGCCGTCAGGATGGCGAGGGCGGTGATGGCCTCGGTGATGACGATCACCCCCACGTTGCCGAAGCGGTCGGCCAGAAAACCGCAGCCCAGCTTGCCGATGGCGCCGGAGGCGAAGACCAGGGTCAGCATCAGGCTTACCCTGGCGGCGTCCAGCCCCTTGTCGGTCATCAGGAAGGGCAGGAAGGTCATAACCCCCACCCGGGTGCTGTTGTCGATGATCCCGATGGCTGTGAGCAGGGTGAAGGCGAGGGGCTTCTGGATCCCCCATCCCTTCACCTTCTCGCCGGTGGCTCTCTGCCGCCCCGCGTCGCTCTTCAACCTCCTGACGGCCAGTGCGTAGCCGAGAGAGGCGACCATGCCGAGGACCCCCAGGGCCAGCATGGCTCCCCGCCACCCGAAGGAGAGGGCTACCAGCCCGGCCACCGAGGGGAAGATCACCTTTCCCAGGTCGCCGGCGAAGTTGAGGCTGCTGACCGCCCTCCCCCGTCCCCCTCCTTCGTAGGCCTTGGAGACGATGGCGGTGGCGACGGGGTGCTGCACGTTGCCCCCTATGCCCGCGGCCGTGATGAGGAGCAGCAGCTGCCAGAATCCGGCGGCCAGGGCCAGGGCGGCGAAGCCCACCGACATCCAGAGCATGCCGGCGCCCAACAGCAGCGTCTCGGGGATCCAGTCGGCCAGGTAGCCGGCCGGGATCTGGAGGGCGCTGGTGCTGGCGATCAGGGCCGTCCGGAGGGAGCCGACGGCGGTGTAGCTGAGCTGGAGGTCCAGGGCTATCAGGGGCAGGAGCGGGTAGACGGCGTTGTTCAAGCCGTCGGTAATCAGGTGCGTGGCACAGCAACCCAGCAGGACCATCCGGCTCTGCCATCCGGTGGTCGTCTTGCTGATCTGACCCTGCTCCATCTTGATCCGCTTCGCGAACTTGCGTCCTATTCTGCGGTAGGGGCGGTTCGCGAACCGCCCCTACGGTAAGGATACACAGTGGGGAGGGATCGCCTTACGCCTTACGCCGAGAGCACGTTGGCCAGCCGGTACAGATCCATGTCGATGGGCTTCCGGCGCCCCGCCACCTGATCCAGGGGGGTCGTGGCCACCTCGTCTCGGATGAGACCCACCAGCTTGCCGCTCTCGCCCCGGGATAGCAGCTCCGCGGCCCGCCCTCCCAAACGGGAGGCCAGCAGCCGGTCGAAGGCGGTGGGGCTGCCGCCCCGCTGGACGTGCCCGAGGATGGTCTCCCTCAGCTCGAAGCCGAGCTGGTCCTGGTGGCTCCTGAAGTGGTTCATCAGCGCCCGGGCGTTGCAGCCCGCCCCCTCGGCGACCACCACGATGGCGTGGGGCTTCCCCCGAGCGTAGGCGGCCCGCAGCTCCGCGGCCACGGCATCGGGATCTGTGGGCACCTCCGGGATCACCACCATCTCGGCCCCACCGGCGATGCCGGCCATCAGGGCCAGGTAGCCGCTGTCCCTTCCCATCACCTCCAGCACGAAGGCCCGATGGTGGGAGGAGGCGGTATCCTTGAGCCGGTCGATGGCCTCCAGGGCCGTGTTGAGGGCGGTATCGACCCCGATGGTGATGTCGGAGCCCACCAGGTCGTTGTCGATGGTGGAGGCGACGCCCACGACGGGAAAGCCCATCTGCAGGAGGGAGTAGGACCCTGATTGGGAGCCGTTGCCCCCGATGACCACCAGCCCCTCCACGCCTCGCTCCGCCAGGTAGACCAGCGCCTGCCTCCGTCCCTCCTCGGTTCGGAACTGAGGGCTGCGGGCGCTCCCCAGGATGGTGCCTCCCCGCTGGATGATGCCGCCCACGTCGCGCGCGGAAAGGGGCGCCATCTCCCCGTCGACCAGGCCGGCGAAGCCTCGACCGACCCCCAGCACCTCCATCCCGTAGTCGATCCCCGACCTGACCACCGCCCTGATGGCGGCGTTCATGCCCGGGGCATCCCCGCCGCTGGTTAGCACCGCGATCCGCTTCATGCGCCCCTCCTCGTCGAACAGTAGGGGCGTACGGCCGTACGCCCCTACGAGAACACCCTACAAGATAGACGACTTGGGCCGCCGGTGCAAGCTTCTTGCCGTCAGCCGTCGCCCCCTTGGAGGAGTGCCAGCAGCTCCCGCCACTCCTCCTCGGTCTCGGCGTGCATCACCGCCCCGAGGCCGCAGTAGTGGGCGCAGCTGCCGCAGTCGCGGCACTTCTCCAGGTCGTATTCGACCCGACGGGTTTCCCTGTCGAAGTAGAGGGCGTTGGCGTCGCAGATCCTCACGGCGGGACAGTCCTCCACGCCGTCGCAGATGCGGTAGTCCACGGCCACCGGCATGGTGGTCACCTCCTGGTGGTGGGGTAGGAGCCGCGTGGCGCTCTGCTCGCTCGCGCCACGCCGCCGGCGAGGGTTGCGCCCCTTGACGGCAGGCGCGCCCGATTATACCATATACCCCGGTGGGGTATTCTCCCCGATCCAGAGCTTCGCTTCCCCGAACAGCTCAACCAATGAGGTAGTTAGATGATCGTCGTCAACGCCAGCCGATGTCCCCAGAACCACCGCTGTCCCACCCTGCGGGTTTGCCCGACCGGCGCCCTCCAGCAGGAGGGCTTCAACGCCCCCTTCATCGACCAGGAGCTGTGCATCGACTGCGGCAAGTGCACATACAGCTGCCCCGTCTTCAGCCAGGTTCGGGATGGCGACCCGGGCGGAAAGAACGGGCATTCCGGCAGCGGGGCCGCCGCGACCGAGTCTCAGGGGCGGGGTGGTGTCCTGCGCAAGCTCAATCGAGACTCTCGATAACGGCTGTGTAGGGCGGGGGCTTGTCCCCCGCCGCCCGTCTACCGTTGCCCCGAGGGGCGGGGCCCTGTGCCCCGCCCCTCGATCCTCGACCCCTGGCCCCATCCCCCTTCTCGGCACAACCCTTGCGGGACCTGTATCCCAGGCGGCGGCTCTCCGGGCCGCTTCCGGGTGTCCGTCGCCGGGCGGCCGTCCCGGGACGCCGCTGGATCGCGGGGGTGCGCCCCTTTACAACCGGTGGGGGCAGCCGTAGACTCCCTACCGGAGTTGCAGGGAGTGACACCCAGCAAAGGATATGGGCCATGGCTGAGGGAATCGTAGCCAGGGGAAAGAAGGCTGTAGTCCGGTGGTTTGAGCGGGCAGATGTGGACAAGCGCCAACAGTGGACCAGGCACACCGATCCCCTCTACAGCCACAACGATCCCCGCCCCATGTCGTCTCGCGAGCGCGACCTGTGGTTCTTGGATCGCAGCGTTAGCGGCAACTACCGCATGTTCGCCATCGACGACCTGTACGACAACATGATCGGCTGGATCACCCTCCGCAACATCAACACCGAGGCGGGTAGCAGCGTCCTCGGCATCGCTCTGGATCCCACCCGCATGGGGATGGGGTACGGCACCGATGCCCTGATGGCCTTCCTGGATTTCTACTTCGACGGCATGGGCTTCAAGGAGATGTGGCTCGACGTGGCGGCCTTCAATCACCGCGCCATGCGCAGCTACGAGAAGTGCGGCTTCCGCTACGTCGGCCAGCACTGGACCGAGCACCCCAGCTCCGCCTTCCCTCCCGTTTTCAGCGACTCACGGTATAGGGACGTGGTTCAGTACTTCCGGAGAAGCCTCCTGGGCGTGGAGGTGCTGTATTACGACATGGTGATCGATCGCCCCGCCTTCCAGCGGCGGAAGATGGCCATGGAGGAGGAGGGCAGGCTCGGCGCCAGGCACGAGATGACCTCCCGCAGGGCGATCCGCCGCCGCTGACTTCTTCGGGGGCGACCCCGACGGGGCGCCCTTTCCATCCTCCCTCGTTGGTGCCCCACGTAGGGCACGCGCGACTCCCAGTCTTGTTGGCTCTCTCGGCACGGAACCTGCCCCGAGGAAAAGGTGCGACGCCGGGACCCTTCGCCGGCGGAGACGTACCCAGTTCTGCCGTTCCCGTGAGGAGCCCACGATGGAAATCGACGAGACTTCCGAGATCCGTATGGTTGCCTCGACTCCCCGACCCTTCGTCCTGGGAGTCAACTACTGGCCCAGGAGGAAGGCTATGTACTGGTGGAAGGAGTTCGACGGCGGTGAGGTGAAGGCCGAGTTCGCCGAGATCGCCGCCCTCGGGGCGCAGGTAGTGAGGATCTTCCTGATGTGGGAGGACTTCCAGCCGTCTCCCTGGAACGTCGACTCCAGGCGGCTGAAGGAGTTGACCCGGGTGATGGACGCCGCCGACGAGGCCGGGCTGCAGGTCATGCCTACCTTCTTCACCGGCAACATGAGCGGCATCTTTTGGCTCCCCTCCTGGGCGGTGAGCGACCGGCCCCGCTCCTGCCCGGGCCTGCTGAGGGTGAAGGGCCACTACTCCGACAGGGAGCCTCTCAACCCCTTCGAGGACCCCTTCATGCTGCGGGCGGAGCTCTTTCAGATCCGGGCCGTCGTTCCGGCCCTGACCACCCACCCGGCCCTCTTCGGCTGGGATCTGGCCAACGAGTTGGACGAGCTGCGCAACCCCGACAGCTACCACGGCGGCTGGCTCTGGAGCTACCTGCTCAGCGAGGAGATCCGAAAGCAGGACCCTCGCCACTCCGTCACCTACGGGGCCCACACCCCCTCCCTCTCCCGCTACAACGGGCTGAGCATCGGCGACCTGGCCGAGGCCAACGACTACCTCTCCATGCACGGCTACCCCCTGTACTCCGAGGTGGCTCGCGGCCCCCTGGATAGCGACTTCGTGCCCTTCCTCAATCAGCTGGCCGAGGGTTTGGGGACCAAGCCGACCCTGTTCCAGGAGTTCGGCTTGTGTACCGCGCCCCGGGGCGAGCCGGGCCACTACGTCGAGGACGAGTTTCTCGGCCAGAAGAGGCAGCAGTACCTGGCCGGCGAGGAGGAGGGGGGCAGCTACTATCGAGAGGTGCTGGAGAAGCTGTACCGAACCGGTTCCCTGGGGGCTCTCGCCTGGTGCTTCAGCGATTACGATCCCCGGATGTGGGACAGACCCCCCTTCGACCGAGCGATCCGGGAGCGCACCTTCGGGATCACTCGGGCCGATGGGTCCCTCAAGCCGGCGGGGGTGGAGTTCCAGCGCTTCTCTCACCGGCTGCGGACCGGTGAGATGAAGGGATGGGGCAAGGAGAAGGTAACCTTCCCCACCACCACGGAGCAGTACTACCAGGACCCCTCCCGCCACTTCTCGGAGATGTACCGGTGGTACCTGAAGAAGAAGGGATTGGCCGCCGCATAACGGGGAGAGGGGCCCAAATCCCCTCTCCCCTTGGGAGAGGGTCAGGGTGAGGGCTGTTTGGTTGGCGACGTCTCAGCCCTCACCCGCCCTTCGGGCGGCCTCTCCCAGAGGGAGAGGCGGGGATGGCGACTTACGAGGGGTTCGCGCGGCCGGCCGATCCGAAGGGGTGCTCGCCGCGACGGGCCATCTCCAGAAGTTGGGCCACAGCCTCCTCTGCCTGGCGGGCGTCCTCGGGCGAGTAGATCGACTGCTTCTTCTCCTGGAACTCCTCCTGGTCCAGCACCAGGGAGCGGCCGTCCGGGTAGACGAAGATGTCCAGCACCATGTCCACGAAGTCGATCTGGTGGTGCTGGAAGCGCGCGGGCTTGCAGATGTTGCAGTACCAGCCCTTGAGGGTGCCGTCGGCCGCGAAGATCTGGAAGATGTTGAACCAGCGGTCGGCGTAGTAGAACTCGTGGAAGAGGTCGGTGTTCTCCAGCTTCATGTAGCCCAGGTCTCGGGGCGGGGCGTTGAAGAGGGCATCTATCACCACGACGCCGTCCCGGCGCTCCACCAGCTTCCCGGACCAGCGCCAGCTCTCGCGATCCTCGTAGTTCAGCTTGCGGACCAGGATCAGCTCGTCTCCCACTCGTCCCTCAGCTCCTTCACGAACTTCTTCAGGTAGGCCAGCCTCCTAGCCGCCTCGGTCCGGCCCGGCTCCGTGTTCATACTGGCGACTATCCTCTCACCTATCTCGAGCCAATCCTGGGTCGAGTGCAGCACCAGGTCGGTGTCGGTGGGCCTTCCTCGGAAGATGGGGTCGAAGGCCGGACGGATACAGAGGCTGTGGACCAGGTAGGTGGCGCCCAGCTTGCTCAGCTTGTCGGCATCCCACAGGATGGCCGCCTCCAGCTGCTCCAGCGGGTAGTCCTTGTAGAGACCCTCGTGGACCCGAACGGCCGCGGCCACGGCCTCTACCTTGGAGGGGGGAAAGTCGGTGGTCAGCAGGAAGCGCCGCGCCTCTTCGGCAGCCAGTTCGGCGTCGGAGACCGCGCCCAACTCCGGGGAGTGGCTCTTGACGATGTCGTGGAGCCAGACGGCGGCGGTGAGGACCTCCACATCGGCGCCCAAGCGGCGCCCCAGCCTATCGCAGAGGCGCACCACCGCCAGGAGATGTTCCCATCGGTAGTTGAAGCGCGGGCTCTCGTCGGAGCCCTGGTGCCACAGCTCCAGCGACTCCTCCGTAGCCCGCTCTCTGGCCAGTGCTACGACGGCCTCTTTCCAGGGCGCGATGAAAGGCCTCCCGGGCATGCCCCTCGCGCGGCTGGAGCCGTGCGAGAGCGGCAATCCTTATCGGGAGGCTAGTGTAGCACCGGCTTGCATTCGGGTCTAGAAGCCAGCAACCGGTTCACCCAGTCGGGCACGGAGGATTCCGAGAGGCCCACCACCTTCAGGCCGTGGTTGCGGCACACGGCCAGGCAAACCCAGCAGCCCATGCACTCCTCGGGGCGGGTCACCTCCGGGCCCATTGGCCCTTCCTCCAGAACCCCGCGAGGGCAGGCGGTAACGCAGTCGAAGCACCGTTCGCAGTGGCTGTTATCGAGCGAGAACTCGTACACGGCTAGCCTCCACATGGACTCTCTAAGCCCACTGTGCGACCAACCGTGCCGCCTTTGAGCCGATGCCCAAACGACAGGCCGGCTCCGTGGTGCTCGAACCGAATGGTGACCGCCGGGGCTCGGTCGGCAGCGTCGCCACCGGCCTCCTGCAGCCACCCGGCTACTCTGCTACAGTATGCGACATTGTACTTCTGCGCACAAAGCCGGGAAATAGGGTGAAGGTACTAGATTGTCCGGTACTAACACCTTAGAGGACCCCATCTTGGGGGTGTAGAGACGCGACATGTCGCGTCTCTACAGGTCCGGGATCGCGGGCACCATCGCCTGTGGTAGGGCGGGGTCTTGTGCCCCGCCGCCAGTCTACCGCGACGTGCGGGCGGCGGGGGATAAACCCCCGCCCTACATCATCGTGATCCTCCTGGACGCCGTTTCCATCCTCGATGGCGCCCCGCCAGGCGCGTGGGCAACTCCTACCGGAGGGGTTACAGCCCGTAGCAGGCCAGGATCTCGCCGTAGTACACCCTGTGGTGGTCCCCAGAGGCGTAGTAGGCCGGTATCAGCTCCGGCGCCAGGTTGGCAGGCACCAGGTCGTGGCGATGAACGATCCTGCACTCGAAGTGGAGGATCCCCTGCTCCACGATGGGGGAGCGCACCCGCCGGGAAGGGGCAGGGGTGAGGCCGGTCTTCGCCCACTTGTCCACATCCCTTCCGGAGTTCTTGCCCCAGTAGTCCAGGGCCGATGCCCGCTCCGAGGGCAGCACGTTCACGGTGAAGTCCCCGGTGTTCTCGATCAGCCGGTAGCTGTTGCGGGAAGGGCGCACCAGCACGGTGAAGATGTGGCGCCCCCAGATGGTCCCTAAGGTTCCCCAGCTGATCGTCATCCCGCCGGGCCGCCTCTGGCTGTCCGTGGACACCAGCAGCACCCCGTCCCGAGACATCGCCTCCATGGTGGGCAAGAAGGCATCCCGGTAGTCGATATTCACTTTCAACGTCATCCCATCACCCTTTGCGAGTCACGATTCGGAGTGGCAGTCGATGCCGGCAGGGCCTACCGTCAACACCATGATAAACCCGGGTGCCTCCCCTGGATAGGGCCGGCCGCTCGCGCCCCTCTTCTTCGGCGTGCGACCGCGATGCCGGCGCCCATCCTGACGGGGCTCTCGCTCGCCCGGTTCTCCCCCTGGCGTCGGAGACGAGATTGTGGCAGAATCGAGAAGGAACAAACACGGGCTAACTATCAGCACCTTCAGTGGTTCCAACGAAGGGCTGGAGAAAGCCGATGAGCTGTTCCATCACTTCCCCTACGACTTCCAGTGCGAGGCTTTGGCCCGGTAGACCCATCCTCGCCGGGGCCGGCGCCGCGTCCTCTCAATGGAGCTATGGGGGTTCTCCAAGGGGTTCCAGCGCCATGGTTGGCCGCAGTGCGTCCGAGTCCTCCGGTGGGTTCCGGTGGTGAGCAGCGCACCCTTCCTGCTGCCCGAGGGGTTTCGCTTCGGTGTGGCTACCTCTGGATTCCAGGTGGAGGGTGGCTACAACGGGCCGGGCGAGCCCCGAAACAACTGGTACCAGTGGGAGAAGAGCGGCCGGGTGGAGCCCTCGGGAGTCGCCCTGGACTTCTGGAACCGCTATGAGGAGCAGTTGGACCGGGCCGTCGAGGCAGGATGCGACGCCTTCCGGCTCTCGGTGGAGTGGGCCCGCTGCGAGCCCCAACCGGGCGATCTGGATGAGGATGCTTTCGACCGGTACGCCGAGATCCTGGAGGGCTGCCACCGGCGGGGTTTGCAGCCGCTGGTGACGCTCCACCACTTCACCCATCCGGAGTGGTTGGGAGTAGACTTCTGGTTGCGGCCCGAGGCGCCGAAGCTCTTCGTCCTCTGGGTGCGGGCGGCCGTGGTGAGGCTGGGAGGCCTCTGCCGCCACTGGGTAACCGTCAACGAGCCCAACGTCTACGCCATCAACAGCTACCTCACCGGCACCTTCCCGCCCGGGCGCCGTCTAGCTCGCCGGGATGCCATGCGCGCCCTGGATCAGCTGCTGGCCGGCCACGTGCTGGCCTATGGGGAGATCCACTCCCTTCAGCCCGAGGCGGTGGTGGCCACCAACCTCTTCGCCTACTCGGCCTACCATCTGGACCGCCTGGCGGTCGACCTACTGCTGGCCCGTCGCTACGGGGTGAGTCGGGAGGATCTGCCGCGGTGGTTGGCGGGCCGGAGGACTGCCTACGAGGCCGCTCTGCCGAAGATGGGTGTGGGCGAGCGGTTGCTGCGCCGGATCATCGGGGCGGCTCTCCCCCTGGAGCAGGCGCTGCCCCGGGCCGTGGAGGAGATTTTCGGCAGTCCTCACGAGTGCACCCTGGACGTGACCCAGATCGACTACTACGACCCCGTGGTGTCCAACCACGTCCGGCTGCCCGGCCACCGCACCGCCGGTGGCCGCAACTGGCTTCCCACCCGGATGCTGTGGGACGACCGCCCCGACCCGGACGGTCTCATCGCCTACAGCCAGCTCCACCACGAGCAGGGTCTCCCCCTGTGGGTCCTGGAGAACGGCCTCTGCAGCCGGGTTCGGAACGGGCGATTCTATCTCCGGTCGGACGGCTGGGACCGCCTCCGCTACCTGCGGGCCAACCTGGCGGCGGTGGTGCGGGCCATAGACGCCGGCATCCCGGTGGGTAGCTACTACCACTGGACCCTGGCCGACAGCTACGAGTGGGGCTCCTACGAGCCGCGCTTCGGCCTCTACAGGATCGAGCGCAAGGGGGGCGACATAGGCTGGGGTTCCCTGGATGCCCTGGGCGGCGACGCCTCTTCCCTCTACCGCCGGATCATCCAGGGGCTGCGGGCGGGGGATCGGTCGGTGCTGGAGGCGAGCCCTGTGTAGGGGCCAACGCCTCTCCCTCTGGGAGAGGCCGCCCGAAGGGCGGGTGAGGGCTGAGGCGTCATCAACCAAACAGCCCTCACCCTGACCCTCTCCCAGGGGGAGAGGAGAGACGCCTATGCCGCTCTGCCCTCCGCCTCCGTGACTCGCCTCACCCTTTCCTCCGATCCCTGTAGCCCCCTCACCGCCTCCTCGATCTGCCGGCTGATCTCCGAATAGGACGCCGTCGGGGGGAAGGAGAGGGGCCAGCCGAAGCGTACCGTGACCCTCCCGGGGCGGGGCAACAGCTTTCCCGCGGGCAGCACCTGGAAGAGCCCCTCCACCCTCACCGGCACCACCGGCACCTTCAGCCAGGAGACCATCACCCCCACGCCCTCCTTGAAGGCACCCATCTCACCGGTGTGGGTTCTGGCCCCTTCGGGGAAGATCAGGGCGTTCCATCCCCGATCCATGAGGCTGCCGGTGTAGCGGATGCTCGGCCGGAACACCCTGGTCTGGGGCAGGGGAAAGATGCCGAAGAGGGTCGCCGCCAGGTAGTACTCCAGCCGCCGGAAGATCCTCTCCCAGCGGGGCCTCTCCGGCGCCTCGAAGTACTCCGCCCAGGCGGCGGTGGTGGTGCGCTCCCTCTCCTTCTCCGGTAGAGCCATCAGGATCGCCGGAGCATCCAACATACTGGTGTGGTTGGCGGCCAGCAGGTGGGGTCCCCGTAACCCCTGTACGTTCTCGTACCCCTCGACCTCCAGCCGGCAGAAGAGGCCCAGGGTGGGGAAGAGCAGCGTCCGCTGGAGGGTGCCGCGCACCGCCTGAACCGGTGAGGAGAGCGCCCAGTAGGGGAAGGCGCCCCGCCTTGCCTCGACACGTCCCCTCTCTACCATGCCCTCCAGTTCGGCTACCGTCGTCTCGGCGGTCACCTCGTCCTCGGGGAGGTCCACGCCCAACTCCTGCTCGACCTGGGAGACCAGTTCCAGCATCTCGATGGACCCCATCTCCAGATCGATGCCCAGCTGCGCCGTCCCCACCACCTTGGAGGTCGGGGCCTGGGCTACCCGCGCCACCAGGCTCGATAGGGGAGATGCTTCGCCCGGGCCGGCCGTCACTTCCCCTTTCCGCTTGGCCGAGGCCGCCGCTTGCTTGCCCTGCTCGCTCTCCTTCAGGTACTCCAGCACCAGCCTCCGGCTCACCTTCATCGTAGGGGTGCGGGGAAAGTCGGGCTGGGGCCAGAGGGTGTGTCCCCGGATCTTCTGGCTGGAGTCCAGCTGCTTGTTGGCCTCCCGCACCACCTGCTCAGGGTCGATCCCCTCTTCCAGCAGCAGCGCCGCGTGGACCTGCCGGTGCCACTCCACGGCAGCGCTATCCCGCACCCCGGGCACCCGGGCCAGGGCAGCCTCGACGTCCTCCGGGTAGACGTTGATTCCGGCAGAGGTGACGATTATCTCCTTCTTACGCCCCCGCAGGGAGAGGTACCCATCCTGGTCGAACTGGCCGATGTCCCCGGTCTTGAACCAGCCGTCCTCGAAGGAGGCCTTGGTGAGGTCCCTGTTCTGGTAGTAGCCCGGGGTGACGTTTGGTCCCCGCACCAGAACCTCGCCGTCCGGGGCGATCCGCACTTCCTGGTTGTGGAGCGTTTTTCCCACCGATCCGGGGCGTTCCTCTCCCATTCGATTGCAGGTCGCGGCCGAGGAGGTCTCGGTGAGCCCGTATCCCTGCAGTACCACCATCCCCAGGGCCTCCCAGAAGCGCTCCACCTCCGGGGCCAGGGATGCCCCTCCGGAAACCAGGTATTTCAAGCTGCCCCCGAGCCGTCGATGCACCGGCGAGAACAGCAGCCGGCGCCCTTGTAGTGAAAGGTGGGGACCCAGCCTCATCATTAGGCCGAAGATCCGCTGTCCGCCGGGATAGCCTTTCACCTCCGCTACGGTCCGGTCGCGGAGCAGCTCCAGGAGGCGAGGCACCACCATCATGGCGTTGGGGTGCTCCTCCTCCAGGGCCTGGAGCAGTGCCGAGGGCCTCGGGGGACCGATGTACACCACCGTTGCCCCCCGAACGATGGGCAGCAGGAGACCTCCCATCTGCTCGAAGATGTGACTAAGGGGCAGGACCGAAAGGAATCGGTACTCCGGCTCGGGCGGCACCACCGGCTGCATCCCATCCAGCTCGGAGAGCAGGTTCCGGTGAGTTAGCATCACCCCCTTGGGCTGAGCGGTGGTGCCGGAGGTGTAGAGGATCTCCGCCAGGTCGTCCTCGACGACTCGGGGTGGCTGGAACTGATCCAGCCGCGTTTCCTTCAGCGTCTCTCCCAGCTCCTCCAACAGCAGTCCGGGTATACCCAACCCCGGGTCGGGCTTCAGGCGGGTGGTGAACAGCAGCCGGGCATTGGTCTGGCGCTGGACCTCCTGAAGGAAGTCGGGGCGAAAGCGCAGGTCGATGGGCACCGGGACCACTCCACCCAGCAGGCAGCCCAGGAAGGCGACAGCCCACTCGGCGCTGTTGGGCGCCCAGAAGATCACTCGCTCGCCCTGGGTCACTCCCCTCTCGTGGAGTAGGGCAGCCACCCGGTTGGCCGCCTTTCTCACCTGCTGGTAGCTCCATGTGTAGGTGCGGAACTGCGTTCGGTTGATGAACAGCTTGCGGTTCCCCAGGTTTGCCAGCTCCGACACCAGGTCAGATAGGGTTCTGACTTCCATTGGTTTCCTCCTCACTCAGCAATACGACCACGGCCGCCACGGCGTACTCCCCCTCGTGAGTGATGGAGAGGTCGAGGGACAAGAGGCCAGCCGGAACCGCCTCTCCAGCCACCCTCAGCTCGGGCCTGCCCGCGGCATCCCAGCCCACCTCTGCCTCCAGCCAGAGGCGAGTGGTGCCGAGGGCCTTGAACAGAGCCTCTTTGGCGGCGAAGACTCCGGCCAACCGCTCCGGCCGGCGATCCAGCAGCTCCGGGGGGTGGAAAACCCTCCTCAGGAAGGCCTCGTCCTCCATCAATTCAGCCATCTTGGAGATCTGCACCAGGTCGACGCCGATTCTCGCTCTCATCTTCATTTGGAGCCGAAGCGGGGGCAACATTCGTGCCGGGGTAACAGACGAGGTTGTCATGTAGGGATGAAGCATTCTGCCGCGGCAGAATGCTTCGTCCTGCTAGAGGGATCGTGCGAGCTACCGGTAGCCCGGGCGTCCCTGGCCACGGCGGGACCTGCCCCGAACCATCTCGACCAGCAGCAGGCAGAGCAGGTAGACCAGCAGCATCACGACCACCGCCGGCAGGTCGAAGGGGAGGCCGAGGAGGGTGAGCCGCGGTATGAAGGCCTCGAAGGGCCTCACCACGGGCTCGGTGAAGCCGTGCACCAGCGCCGCCAGCTGCCCCAGGAGGCCCGGTCCCGGACGCACCAGCAGGAGGGTCAGCAGGACCCGAAGCGCTAGGGCCAGGCCGACCAGGGTGCCCACCGAGGAGATGAGCCCGGCCGGGCCGGGGCCGTCGGGCCGGTAATCTGCATCTCTTCGGCCCACTCCGTGGCCAACCCCCCTGGGGAGAGCGATGCCCGCCGCCATTCCCAGGGCGAAGCCCGCCACGTGGGCCCAGATGGCCACGTTGCTGGGGGCCGCCGCCCGGCTGATGGATGTGAGGCCGGTGAAGAACTGGCTGAGGAACCAGAAGGCCAGCATCAGCACCGCCGGTACGTCGAAGGCCCAGAAGAAAAAGAAGATGGGTACCAGCACCGTCACCCAGGCGGTGGGGAAGGAGATCAGGTAGATGCCAAGCACCGTGGCGATGGAGCCGCTGGCGCCGATCATCACTATGTTGTTGTGGGCTCCGGCCATCCACGATTGGAAGATGCCCGCCGCGGCGCCCCCCAGCAGGTAGACCATCAGGTACCTCAAGTGCCCCAGCCGATCCTCTACGGCCCGTCCGAACACCCAGAGGAAGACCATGTTGGAGAGAAGATGCACCCAGTCGGCGTGCAGGAACTCCGAGGTGATCAAGGTGAGCAGTTCGGTTCGTGGGACCCGGGGGTTGCCCGCCAGTGCCGCCAGGATCGGCTGGGAGTTGGCTCCCCACCGCTCGATGAAGAGGTCCAGGGCGCGGGTGGGCAGCAGCAGCTCGTAGATGAACACCAGGGCGCAGGCGAACACCAGAGACGCGGTGACCCAGGCGGGGCGGCGAACGTTAACGCTTTCCGAGATAGGGATCAAAGCCAACCACCTGTGGGGTGATAACCGATATGTTGATCGGCAGTACCCGTGCCAGGGAGGATCGTACCCCCCGCCGACGGAAGGCGTCAAGTTGAGGGATCGAGCCATCGACCGCTGCCCTCTCGACAGATAGACACCATGTCTCCCTGGTGCTACACTCGGATCTCGACAACTCCCTGGAAGTTCCTCTCATCTGTGCAACATCGCACAGAGTGAGTTCGTCTCGCGCGGCGGCTGAGCCTTTCCATGTGGACCTCCCACGAATAGCCAGACCCGGTCCGTACCTATCGTTCGGCCGGGACTCCTGTGGCGAGGAAGCCATCCATGCCCCTTCAGTGCCGATGGGGTGAGGGGATCGATGGAGCCCCGAGGCCATTTGTGCTCCAGAGAGGGGGTGGTAGTAGCTAGGATCTTCGCCGATCGGGCTGCCACCGGTATGGTGTGCCAAAATCGCTTGCTAAAGGAGGATTGCATGCTCAGCAAGGCCATCTCCCCCCTGGTGTTGGGACTCGCGCTGATCCTGCTGGTCGTCGCCTGCGCCCCTTCGGCAGCCGCGCCGCCCCCAGCCCCCACGACAGCCCCTGCCAAACCAGCTGCGACGACGGCCCCCGCTCAGCCCGCCGCGGCGCCTACCAAGGCAGCTGCGGAAAACACGGCCGGCAATTTCCCCGACAAGCCGATTACGATCTTGATCCCGTACCCTGCCGGTGGATCCAGCGACGTGGGGGCTCGCATTCTCGCTCCCCTGTTGGAAAAGGATCTGGGTGTGTCCGTACAGGTCGTGAACAAGGCCGGGGCCGGCGGGCAGGTAGGCTGGACGGAACTGGCGAAAGCCAAGCCGGACGGCTACACCATCGGCGGCATCAACCTGCCTCACCTCCCCGCTGCGGTGGTGGATCCCGAGCGGAAGGCTACCTTCAAGCAGGATGACATCGTCCCCCTCGCCGGTCAGGCGGTGGATCCCACTCAGATAGGCGTTCGGGCAGACGGTCCCTACAAGACCTTGAAAGATCTGGTCGACGATGCCAAGAAGAAGCCCGGCCAGATCCCTGTCGCCATTGTCGGGATCCTCAACGATGACGAGGTCGGCTACCTGCTCTTCAGCGATGCTGCGAAGGTCACCATGCGGCCGGTGCGATTCGACGGGGCTGCCCCCGCCCTGACGGCGCTGCTGGGCGGTCACGTAGAGGTCAATTTCTGCACCATGGGCGACAACTACGCGCAGTACAAGTCTGGGAAGTTGAGGCCGCTGGCGACGCTGCATACGGAGCGAACCAAGTTCTATCCCGACGTGCCGACCATAAAGGAGTTGGGCTATCCCGAGCTGCTCTCCTCCTCCACTCGAGGTTTCGCGGTGCCCAAGGGGGTTCCAGAGCCGATCATGAAGAAGCTGGAAGCCGCGATCCTGAAGGCGGAGACCAACCCGGAGCACATCGCCAAGATCGAGGAGGCGGGCCAGCCCGCGGCGATCGTGGGGCGGCAAGAGTTCACCAAGTGGTATAACGACAGCTTCGAGACCATCAAGAAGTGGCTCGACAAGCGGATTAAGGACCAATAGCCCAATCGTGGCGAAAGCGCTAGGGTGGGGTGCGAGGCCAGAAGCCTCGCACCTCACCCTAGTCTACTACTTTGGTAGAGATCCCGTGATCTGCTTGACGAAGCGGTGACAGGCGTGGCCGAAGCCCACCGGCTCGGGCAGCTGCGCCAGGCTGGGGTGGCAGGGGTCGCCCTCCAGTTGGGCGGCGTGGGGGTTCACGGGGTAGAGCTGATAGCCCCTCTCCTTGAGGGCCCGGTAGACGATGTTGGCGAAGGCCTTGGGGTCTCGGGAGACCCCCACGAAGGCGATCCGTTTCTGGGCCAGGAAGTCATCGATCTCTCTTCTGGTTGGCATGAGCTCTTCCCTCTCCATCGGGGCACCCCGGACACCGGTTCCCCATTTTTCGACTTCGTGAAGCTTCTCAATATTGATTGACAGGTGAGGCATCCGTCAAGTGGGACCCGACTTGGAGTGCGGTGGCTTGCCGCCGCTTTCGCTCGACCGACAGAGGCGCCGCACTCCAGGTTCGCCTTGACGTCGGCGCGCGGACTCCCTCAATATGGGTATCCTGATTCCTGGAGATTGCTGGGGTTTGACGATAGCTTGGATAGAGCCCATCCTCTCGATGCCGCCGACGCTTTCGCGGCGGCCCACCTACGCCGCAACTTCACCGCCCTGGCCCTGGACTACGGCTTCTTCGGTCTCGGGATGAGCCTCTCCTCCACGGCCACGGTGCTGCCGGCCCTGGCCAACCGGCTGGGGGCCTCCAACCTGATCCTGGGCGCCCTCCCCAACCTGATCCTGTTGGGCAGGGCCCTGCCTGCCCTCTTCTCCGCCCGATTGATCGAGCCGCTGCCCCGCAAGCTGCCCTTCGTCCTCACCTACACGGTGTGGGAGCGGCTGCCCTGGCTCGCCCTAGCCGCGGCGGTGTACCTCTTGACCAACTCCAACCCTGGGCTGGTGCTGGCCCTCCTGGTGGGCACCCTGGCAGCCGTCGCCCTGGTGGGCGGTTCCCTCACCCCCGCCTGGACGGATCTGGTGGCGAAGGTGATCCCCACCACCTACAGGGGCCGCTTCTTCGCCGTGGGGAGCGCCTTCTCTACCGGCCTCGGGTTGCTGGGCGCCCTCTTCAGCGGCTACCTGCTGCTGGAGTACCCCTTTCCGGTGGGATACACCCTCTGCCTGGGCGCCACCTTCCTCTGTCTGATGGCCTCCTACGGATCCATGGCCATGGCCCGGGAGCCCGCCACCGGAACGGATCGGCGGGCCCTACCCCTGAGCCTCCACCTGGCGCGGCTGCCGCGGATCCTGGGGCGCAACCCTTCCTTCGCCTGGTACCTGGGGGCTCGAGCCCTCTCGACCCTGGGGATGATGTCCATGGCCTTCTACACCGTCCACGCCCTGCGCTCCCTGGACGCGCAGGAGTGGAACGTAGCCGGCTTCACCTTCGCCATGCTTGCCGCCCAGGCCGCGGGGGGAGTGGCCCTGGGGGTGCTGGCCGACCACGTGGGCCACCGGGCCTCCCTGCTGGTCGGCGCGTTGGCGGCGAGCGCCGCCAACGCGCTGGCGCTGGCGGCAGGCGATCTGCTTCTGTTCCATGGGGCGTTCCTGCTGATGGGGCTCAGCGTGGCCGCCACCAACGTGTCCTCCCTGACCCTGGTGCTGGAGCTGGCGGAGGCTGACGAGCGGCCCCTCTACCTGGGGGTGGCTACCGCGGCTCAGGGGCCCTTTGCCCTGTTCTCACCGCTGCTGGCGGCCGGCTTGGCCGATGCCCTGGGGCTGGGGGCGATCTTCGCCGTTGCCGGGCTGCTGAACGGGCTCAGCGTGGCCCTCTACCTTTGGAGGGTGGAGGAGCCCAGGCACGCCCCTCGTTTGAAGAACGAGGACCGAACAGGGTAGACAAGACGCAGCAACGACTTCACGCCCATCACCACACCCGCGGGGCTTTGGCCCGCCTCCCCCTGGTGGTATAATTCCGGCCTCACCCTTTTAGTTGAGACTTTGATCTATTATCTGTCTTGGCCTATGGTAGCAACGGATAGTCCGTCTTCTTCTGGCCCCGCAGGCAAGAGCCTGCGGGTGGGGGCCATCACGGTTCGCCTCCTTGGGGGGGAGGCTCCGGTGCGCTTCGCGGCGACCGAGCTGCTCCGCTACCTCCCCAGGCTGCTGCCCGGCCGGCCGCTGGAGGTCTACGTTGGAGCGCAGGAGCGGATGGTGGCCGCCGGGCTTCTGGAGGGCTCTCTGCCCTCGGAAGCGGCCCTCCTGGTGGGGGGCGATGGCCGCCGCTACCTGGTGTCGGGGGGGAGCCCCGCGGCCGTCCTCCACGCCGCCTACGCCCTCCTGGAGTCGCTGGGTGCCCGCTGGGTGAGGCCCGGTCCTCAGGGGGAGGCGATCCGTCCCTTGCAGGGTCCACCGCCGCGGCTCTCCCTGGTCTCCGCGCCGGCCTTCCTCCGTCGCGGCCTGGCCGATGGCTGCCTCTCCTGGTGGCCGGGCAGCGCCTCCTTCCAGGGATGGCTGGAGGAGATGCGCGCGACGGTGGACTGGATGGGGAAGATGAGGATGAACCGCCTCTTCGTCCACTTCAACCGGCTGCCGCCGGGCGACATCTCCCCCTTGCTCCCGGAGCTGGAGCGAAGGGGGATCGCCCTGGAGCTGGGGGGGCACAGCCTGCCGAAGCTGCCGCCGCTGGGGGCCAGGGAGTCGGATCCCGAGCTGTGTCGCATGGTGGAGGGGGTGCGCCGGCCCGACGGCAACTTCTGCACGGGCAATCCTCGTACTCTGGATCTGTTGAGGGAGGGGGCGTGCCGCTACGTGGTGCAGCTGCCGCCGGCCGATCTCTACCACCTCTGGTCCTACGACGCCAAGGCCGATCCCTGGTGCTCCTGCCCGACCTGCGCCGGCCTCACCTCCAACGAGCAGATGTGGCGGGCGGTGATGGCGGCAACCGAGGGGATGGCAGCCGCGCGGCCGGGAGCAAGGATCTCCGGGCTGCTGTACCACGAGTCGCTGGAGGCCGCGGCCGGGGCGCCCGAGGGTATGCCGCTGCTCTATGCCCCTAGGGAGCGCTGCTACCTCCATCCCATCGACGGCGATTGCCCGCGCAACCGGGGCTACCTGCGAGAGCTGCGCGAGGCGATGGAGCGGCGGGGCGACGGCATCTCCCTGCTGGAGTACTACGGGGACCCCATCCTCTTCGGGCGCCCCGCCAACCGTTCGGGGCTGGTGGCCGCCGACCTGGCCGCTTACCACCGCGAGGGGGTGAGGAACGTCTCCACCCTGGTCTTCGGCGCCCTCTCCTGGTGGCTCTACCCCGTGCAGCTCTACGCCTACGTGAGGGGGACGTGGGACCCGGCCGCGGCCCTGCCGGCGGCGGAGGATTACTGCAGGAGCGTGGCCGGGGAGGTCGGGGGGGAGTTGCTGGACCGCTACTACCGGCTGGAGGGGGAGGCCGCCGGCACCCACCTGCGCCTCTGCGGCTACGGCGAGGATGGATCCTGGGCCACCCTGCCCTTCCCTCCGGAGTTGCCCCTGGAGGAGGTGCGCCGCCACCGGAGAGAGATGGAGCGGGGCGAGACCCTGCTGCGGGAGGCAGGCGGACTGCTGGAGAGGATCGCCGCGGGATCGACCGACATCCCCCTGCTGGGGGAGGCCCTGCAGGCTCACCGGATGGAGGAGGCCTTCCACCGGGCCGTCGCGGCCCACCTATCCGGGGTCGGGCAGGATGGGGAGCCCGGCCATCGAGCGCCCTTCGCCGAGGCGGTGGCGGCCATGGAGGACACGCCTCCCGAGGCCCTGGGCGTTTTCGGCATCCACTGGATGCTCCCCTGGCTCCGCCGCTGCCGTGAGCTGGGCCACGAGGCGCCGCTGTAATCTCTTTCTCTGCCTTGTGCCTTCTGCCTGGTAGCTGCTAACATCCGTCTATCTACAGTCCGTGCTGCAGCCTGGCGAGAACTGCTCGGGAGAAGGTGGTGGACCCTGCGCTCGGCGTCCTCGGCGGTCCGGCCGTATCGGAGAGACTGGTGGCCCGCCTCTGGGAGGAGCAGCGGCCCCTACGCTTCCCACTGGCGACCATCGAGGGCGAGGAGATCCAGGTGGTGTACCGGGGGCGGCGACGGTGGGATCGGGGGCCTGACTTCGCCGGGGCGTTGATCTCCTGGCCGGGCGCCCGACTCCGCTGCGGTGAGGTGGAGGTCCACGTCCGCTCGTCCGACTGGTGGGCCCACGGCCACCATCGGGACCCCCACTACGACGGTGTCATCCTCCAGGTGGTGCTGTGGGACGACGCTCCCAGTCCGACGGTCCGCGCGGACGGGGCCACAGTGCCGGTGGTGGCCCTCGCTCCCTGCCTCTCCGTGTCCCTGGAGAGGCTGCTGCTGGCGCCCCAGCCCGCGGCTCCCGCTCCCATCCCCTGCTGGCGGGGCTCCACCGAGGAGGGCGCTCTGGGTGCCATGCTGGACGGCTGCGGACGGGACCGTCTCGCCACGAAAGCCGACCGCTTCGAGGCCGATCTCACCTGCAACTCCCCCAACCAGCTGCTGTACCAGGGGATCGCGGTCGCCCTGGGCTACTCCCAGAACCGGCTGCCCTTCCGGCGGCTGGCCGAGAGGGTGCCGCTCGATTTGCTGCTGGCGTACCGTTCCGACGCGGAGACACGGAGACGCGGAGATGCGGGGACGGATGACTCCATCTCCCTTTGGGAGAGGGTCGGGGTGAGGGCTGAGGCGACGCCTTGCGGGGACGGGCCGGCAGGAACGCCGGCCCCTACTGGCTTCCTGCCTCTGGAGGCGCTGCTGCTGGGAGCTGCCGGCCTGCTCCCCTCGCGGCGAGGCCTTTCCTCCGAGGGGGATCCCCATGCCGGGGCCCTGGAGCGGACCTGGGTCGAGGAGGCCCGGGGCTGGGTTCCCGATCCCATGGACCCGCTGGAGTGGGAGTTCTTCCGGGTGCGGCCCGCCAACTTCCCCACCCGCCGCATCGCCGCGCTGGCCGGACTGGTGGCTCGATGGCCTCGGGACGGGATGGCCGAGACCCTGGTGAGGCTGGTTTCCTCCCTGGATCCCCGCGCGCTTCCCAGGGTGCTGGAGGATCTCGTCCTCCTGAGGAGCCCGGATGGCTACTGGGGCCTCCATTGCGACTTCGGCCGGGGCCTCCGGCGCCCGGCGGATCTGATCGGCCGGCAGCGGGCGGCCGAGATCGCCGTCAACGTCTTCCTACCCTTCCTGGTGGCCTGGGCCTCCCATCGCGGCGATCCCGACCTGGCCCGCTGCAGCTGGGAGCTATACCGGCTCTATCCCAAACGGGGCGACAACGAGCTCTCCCGCTACGTGGCGACCCACCTCACCGGTCTCCCCCGTCCGAGGGTTGCCCGCTCCGCCTGCCGCCAGCAGGGGTTGCTCCACCTCTACTGGAGATGGTGCGAGACGAAGCGGTGCGGGGAGTGCCCGGCGCAGGGTGAAGGCTAGCCCTTGCGGTCGTCCCGGGCCGGGACGTTGCCCACGTGCCACTGCCTGAACTGGATGCCGAAGAGGGGCGCTTCCGGATCCCCCTTGAGGGTCACCCGGAAGGCCGAGAGCTCGCCGGGCGGCAGGGGATCCTTCTCTACCAGGGCGTCCATGGAGCCCCGGGGCATCTTGTCCTGGCCATAGAGGGTGACCACGGCCAGCAGGCCGGAAAGGGGCTTATCGGCCAGGTTCTGAACGCTCCCCTGGACGACGAGGTAGTCTCCCTGGACCTTCGCCGAGGAGGACAGCAGCGCCAGGGGATAATCCCGCTGGGCCGCCTCGGCCGCCGGCAGATTCCCCTGGACTGGCAGCAGGAGCTGCTCGGTGGCCGGTTGGCCGGCGGCGAACGCGGGCCGAGAAGCTTTGGCTACCGAAGGCGCCAGGGCGGACAGGGAGAAGACCGCCGCGGCCACCAGCGCCAGGAGCGCGAGCGCGCCCAGCAGTTGGAGGCCGAGATGTCGCCCGCGGGTTCGGTCTGACTCCCCGCCGAATCTACTAAAGGTGGTCTTGGTAGGATCCATCTTCCCCCGAGGGTCCACCCCCTCCAATTCTGGCGTCGGCACAACGCCCACTTTCACACTGGGTAGAATAGATCCAGGGGGATCAACGAGGGGTCAACACCACCCTGGTGGGCATCAACGTCCGATCAACGTTTCGGCGCCGGGGGGCGGAAGGGATCCAAGGGTTGATCAGGGGCGACCCTTCCTACTGCAGGCTTTGTGAGAGGAGCCGGTAGCCGACGCCGGGCTCGGTGATCAGGTGGCGAGGCTTCTGGGGATCGGCCTCCAGCTTCTTCCGGAGCCGGGCCATGTAGACGTGGAGGTAGTGGGCCTCGGAGCCGTACTCGGGTCCCCACACCTGCTGCAGCAGCATCCGGTCGGTGAGCACCTTGTCCGGGTGGGCAACGAACACCTTCAGCATCTCGTACTCGGTGGGGGACAGATGGACCTCCTGCCCGCCGACCCGAATGAGCCGGCGCTCCAGGTCCACCTCCAGATCGCCGGCTTGGAAGACGGCCGAGGTTCCGGTGGAGGGTCGGGCGACGTGGCGCAGCGCCACCCGCACGCGAGCCAGCAGCTCCTCCACCCCGAAGGGCTTGGTGAGGTAGTCGTCCGCCCCCTGATCCAGGGCGGCTACCTTGTCGTGCTCCGACCCGCGGGCGGACAGCACCACGATGGGGGTATCTGCCCTGTCCCGCACCTCCCTGATGATGCTGAGGCCGTCCACGTCGGGCAGCCCCAGGTCCAGAAGGATCAGGTCGGGGTGGAAGCGGGAGTAGCCCTCCATGGCCTGTTGGCCCGTCTCCACCGTCTCCACCTGAAAGCCCCGGTGGAGCAGGTTGGTGCGGAGGGTGTGCAGTATGGCCGGTTCGTCGTCCACCACCAGAATGCGAGCCCCCATGGCCGCTTCACCGCCTCCCTTCTCGTTCTTTGGTGGATTGCGAGGTCGTGGGCAACCGGAAGAGAAAGCGGGCCCCACCGTCCGGCAGGTTCTCCGCCCAGATCCGCCCTCCATGGGCCTCCACCAGCCCCTTGGCGATGGCGAGGCCGAGACCGGCCCCCTTCGCGCTGGACCCGCTCCTTCGCACTCGATAGAAGGGCTCGAACAGCCGCTCCAGCTCGGGGCCGGGGACACCCGGGCCCCGGTCCGCCACCTCGACCTCCAGCTCTTCACCATCTACCCGCCCCGCTATCTGGATGTCGGTGTCGGGGGGGCAGTACTTGGCGGCGTTTTCGACCAGATTGGAGAGCACCTGGGCGATCTGCACGTAGTCCAGCGGCACCGGAGGCAGATCTTCCTGGATCTGCACCACCATCCGGTGTTGGGCCGTCACGGGCCGCAGGCCGCCCAATACGTCGTCCACCAGCGCCCCCAGGTCGTACCAACCCTTCTCCGGCCGGAGGCTGCCCCCCTGAATCCGGGAGAGATCCAGCAGGTTGCTCACCAGCCGGTTCAGCCGCCGGGCTTCCTGCTCGATGGCCTCTGCAAACTCCCGCCGTTCCTGGTCGCTCCACTCCACGTCCTGTTGGAGCAGGCTGCCCGCCGAGGCGATGATGGAGGCGAGGGGTGTCCGCAGATCGTGGGAGACCGCGTTCAGCAGCGCCGTCTTCAGCTCGTCGGCTCGCCGCAGCACCTCCGCCTCGGTGACCTCGCGCCGAAGGCGAGCCCGTTCCACTGCCAGCCCCAGCTGCGTCGCGACGGCCGACAGGAGCCGGTCCTCGGCCTCCCTGAAGCGCTGGCTATCTTTCGGTCGTACCAGCAGGATGGTCCCCACCCTCCGGTCTTCGGCCTTGACGGGGATGGTGAGCAGCCGGTCTCCCAGCTCCGGAAGTCCCGGTCCGCGCGGGTGAGGCGGCACTACCCACACCCACCGGCCAGGGGCGCCTCGGCGGCTATCCGTGGGAGCCGAGCCCTCGGAGAGCAGTTGGGAGGGGATGGCAGAAGCCGCCTGGCCGCACAGCCGGGCATCGGCCTCTCCCACCTCCGCCCGGGCCTTCCGCTCGTTGCCCTCCCCCAGCTCGATGGCTACCCCCGAGAGCTGCAGCTCCTGCCGCAACCTCTCGGCCACTGCGTGGAGCGCCCGATCCAGGTCGGGCTCGCTCATCAGCCGCACCACGTCGTAGAGAATCACCGCGTCCCTCCCTCGCCGCTCCGCCTGCCGGGCACGGCTCCGCTGCCCCGCCGCCAACTGGCCCGTGACCACCGCCGTCAGCAGGAAGAGGAGGAGTGCCAGCCACTGCTCGGAGTCGGCCACGTTGAGGGTGTGGAGCGGCTTGATGAAGAACCAGTTGAAGGTGAGGAAGGCGGCCACGGAGGCCAGGACGGCCGGGCCGCTGCCGAAGGCCGTGGCCAGCGCCAGCACCGGTATCAGGTACAGCATGGAGAGGTTGCCGATGTTGCTGACTCGACCGGCCAGAAGACCGAAGAGGACGCTCACCAGCGCTACCGCCGCGAGGGCGGCGGCATAACCGGCGATGGATGCCCTGGAGATCCTTCGCCAGGGACGAAACTGTCGGACAACGATCTGCATCGAGGTCCCGTGATGAGTACTGGTTGACGCACTTGATGCATGATATCACGGCGCCGCGGCAGATGGTAACGACCGGGCACCAGGCGCCTGGGGCCGTCGAGGCTCTGTCCGGGAGCGGATTCGGCACACCAGCGTCGTCGAATTCCAGGGTCACGCTGCTCACACCTGGCTTAATGCGCTGAGGTCGTCCTGGTTACGGCGAGATGGCTCCCGGGGGATTGACTGTGCGGACCGGCCTCCATTATTCTCCTGCCCGGTCCAACAGGCAACGTCTTGCTAAGTGCGTCATTCCTCAAATGCAATACTGTAGGGCGGGGTCTTGTGGCCCGCCGCCCGGTGCCAGATGTGCGGCCAGCGGCGGG
>DAHVXI010000087.1:0-12106 GCA_027356795.1 Chloroflexota bacterium
TAGCCGATGGCCAGGCTCCGCTTGCCCCGCGGCTCGTGCATGGGGAACTCCTGCCCCTTGGCATGCATCACCAGGGCCTCGGCTCCTCCACCGATCTTCCGGGCAGCCCGCAGCGCCCCCTCGGCCAGCAGGTCGCCGATCCCCTGCCTCTGGGTGATCATGTCGAGCATCTTCAGCATGGCGTCGGCGTTGCCGAAACGGAGGTCGATCCCGCCGGTGTCCTCGGCCGTCAGATGGCCGGCCTCGAAGGCCTCCATGGCGAAGGCGATGGTGGTCCCCACGGAGATGGTGTCCAGGCCGTAGCGGTTGCACAGTTCGTTGCCCTTGGCGATGGCGGCTAGGTCGCCGACGCCGCAGAGGGAGCCCAGGGAGCCGATGGTCTCGTACTCCGGGCCGCCGTAGGCCGGGTCGACGTTGTAGGGTTCGCCGGTCTTGACCTCCCGTTTGCAGGCGACGTAGCAGCCGTAGCAGGTGCCCCGGTTGGTCAGGATGGTGTCGGCCATCGTCTTGCCGCTGATCTGCCGGGCAGCCTCGAAGCTGCCCTGCCGGAAGTTACGGGTGGGCAGGATCCCCCGTGCGTCCAGGAAGGGGATGCCGCCGGAGGTGCCCAGGTCGTGCATGTCGCCCGGGGTCTGGTGGTAGTTGGCCCTGATCTGCTTCCGGACCTCCTCCACCTTCTCGGCGTCGTGGAGGGCCGGCTTGTGAGTGCCTCGCACGGCGATGGCACGCAGGTTCTTGGAGCCCATCACTGCCCCCATACCACTTCGGCCGTTGGAGTGCTTCAGTTCGTTGAGGACGCAGGCGTAGCGGACCAGCTTCTCGCCGGCCGGGCCGATCTGGGCCACCCGTATCTTGTCGTCCTCCAGTTCCCGGCGGATGGCCGCCTGGGATTCGCCGGTGTCCAACCCCCAGATCGACCCGGCATCCCGCAGGGAGGCGTCGCCGTCGTGGACGTAGAGGTAAACCGGTTTGGGTGCCTTGCCGCTGAAGATAATGGCGTCGAAGCCAGCCAGCTTCAGTTCCGGTCCCCACCAGCCGCCGGCCTCGGCCTCGCCGAAACCACCGGTCAGGGGGGACTTGGCGGCGACGGTGAAGCGTGAGCAGCCCGGGGCGGGGGTGCCGTTGAGGATGGACGGTGCGAAGACCAGCAGGTTCTCGGGGCCCAGCGGATCGACCCCCGGCTTCAACTCCCGGAGCAGGTAGTGGAGGGCCAGAGCGCTGCCACCCAGGCAGCCGCGGTAGACCTTCTCCTCCGGTTCTTCAATCCAGATCCTCCCCTCCGTCAGGTTCACCCTGAGAACCTTGCCCGTGTAAGCGTAAGCCACGTTCTCCTCCCTCTCAGCGCGTGCAGATGGCCGGTCCGGCGACGGCCGTAAGACCCGACTCCCGCCGGCGATCCCGATCGGCGAGTCTCTGATCAACGGAGGATACGAGCATCCAACATGGGGGCGCGGATGTCAATAGGGGGCCGTGGCCGCCTCGGATTTCCCTCTTGACAGGGCCCCACCGGCGAGTAAAATACTATCGCGATATATCGTCACATATCGCGATAGTACCCGAGGGAGGTGTCGCCATGTGGTACGCGGGTCCCTTTGGTCCCTGGCGCTTCAGGGACAGGATGTTCGAGAAGGGCGATCTCAAGTACGTGATCCTCGACCTGCTGGCCGAGAAGCCCCGCCACGGCTACGAGGTGATCCGGGATCTGGAGGAGCGCTTCGGAGGCCTCTACTCCCCCAGCCCGGGCGCCGTCTACCCCACCCTCCAGATGCTGGAGGATCTGGGCTACGTGACCAGCAGCCAGCAGGACGGCAAGCGAACCTACGAGATCACCGAGGAGGGGCGGGCCTTCCTGGCCGAGCGTAAGGACACCGTGGAGCACATCCACGGCCGGATGAGATCCCGCTTCGGTCCCTGGTTCGACGAGGAGGGGGCGAGGGAGTTTGCCGAGGAGATGCGCGGGTTCGCCTCGGACATGAAGGACTTCGCCAAGACGTTCGCCAAGTCCCAGGGGGGCGCCTGGCGCGATCCGGCCAAGCGGGACAGGATCCGAGAGGCGCTGAAGCGAACCCGAGAGGAGATCGACCGGATCCTCAAGGAGCCCGAGACGACGTAGACTGGGAGGCACAGAGAGGCGATGGTGGTCGCACCGACGCTATAATGGGTGCCGTCGCACCGACGGCTCGTAGAGACGCGGCATGTCGCGTCTCTACTTATGTGGCCCAGCCGGCGACGCAAGGCGAGGCGCGCCGCTGCCTCGTATGGGTGAGGGCTCGACCGGCAATCAGCACCCAGAACTCAGGACTCTGAACTAGAAGTCGAGGTATCCCCGTGCGAACGCGATCGATCCTGATGACACTGGCTCCCATCTTGCTGCTGGCGCTGCTAGCAGCAGGTTGCCAGCCGTCGGCCGCGACGTCCGAGCCCACGAAATCGGCTTTTCAGTCGCAAGGAGGAACACCGGTGGCGAAGCAGTACGGCGCGCCCCCGCCCATGACCATCGACCAGAACAAGAGCTACACGGCCACCCTGCACACGACCCTGGGCGACGTGCAGGTGGAGCTGTTCCCCAAGGATGCGCCGAAGACGGTCAACAACTTCGTCTTCCTGGCTCGCGAGGGCTTCTACGGCAACGTCAAGTTCCACCGCATCATCAAGGGCTTCATGGTCCAGACGGGCGATCCGACGGGGACGGGGGCCGGGGGCCCGGGCTACCGCTTCGCCGACGAGCCGGTGACTCGGGAGTACAATCGGGGGACCCTGGCCATGGCCAATGCCGGCCCCAACACCAACGGCAGCCAGTTCTTCATCATGCACGCCGACTACCCGCTGCCCAAGAACTACACCATCTTCGGCCAGGTGACGGACGCCAAGAGCCTGGAGACCCTGGACAAGATCGCCGGTACCCCCGTCAGCAGGAGCAGCACGGGCGAGATGTCGGTGCCCACCCAGGACGTCCGGATCACCAGCGTGGAGATCCAGGAGAAGTAGGTAGCGGCAGCCGAGCCGAGAAGATCGAAGCCTCCCGCCCACCCGCGCGGGAGGCTCTCTGTTTGTAGGAGCCGGCTCCAGCCGGCAACCCTGGATCGCGTTCACCCCGACCCGCCGTGCCACACGCACCGCGCGCTCTGCCCTCGCCGCCTCGACCCTACGTTCTTCGCGTGCCGTCCGGCCGATCCTGCCGCCGGATCGGATCGGCCAGCAGGGACCCCACCAGCAACGCCAGCGCCGCCCCCAGCAGCTGTCCCGACAGCTCGGCCGTGAGCCAGTGGTAGCCCCCATAGACCCGGATCAGGCCAAAGAGCAGGGAGGCCGTCGCCGCGACCACAGACCCCAGGCGGGCCACCCCTCCATCTCGCCGCCACAGCACCATCGCCACCAGCAGGCAGAAGAAGGCGGTGCGGAGGGCTGAGCCGCTCAGGTAGTAGCCGTCGCCGCCGAAGCCGGGGTTCACCCATGGATAGGGCGGCCAGGGTTTCAGATCGATCGGCATGGGCTGCCGGTGGAGCGTGTACTTCGCCACCACCTCCACGGGCACCAGAAGCAGGAAGGCCAGGGGCGCCGCCGATCGGAAGCCCCAGCCCCGCCACCAGAGGACCGCGGCCGCCACCAGGCCGTAGAGGAGACAGAACTCGGGGGACCAGAGGAGAGCCACCGCGGTGAACCGGGGCTCCACCAGAGGGCCGAGGGTAGCGTCGGCAGCCCCGGCGGCACCCAAATCGATGCCATCCGCCAGCCGCAGGCCGATCAGCAGCGTCACCAATAGAAAGAGCCCTAGGGTGAGGGCGGACCACGTTGCTGCGCGACCGCCCAACAGGCCGCGGCGTCGAAGTGGGTTAGGTCCCTTCATCTTGACCTCGGTTCGGCCACGGGTCTTCCGCTCTGCATCAGCCTCGCCATCGGCGGGTGGCGAAGAGGAGGGCTGCCTTGCCCGGGAGGACTCCCTTCAACGCCACTGGACGTGCGGATGAGACGGCCGCGCTCCGCGATGTGCAGCCTCACCTCTCACGGCCGAGGGGTGGGAGAGGCCGGTGGCGCCGGGGCCGTCGAGGCCGCCGCCGGGGTGGCCGTGGCCGGTGCCCTGGTTGGCGCCGGGGTGGACGTCTGCACCGCCGCGGGGGTGGCCGTGGCCGCAGCCGCCGCAGGCGTGGCTGTGGCGGACCCGGAGGCCGTGGCGGTGGCAGCGGGCGTCGGACTCGACGGCAGGTCCGTGGGTATGGCGGCGGGCGCCGGCAGGCTGGTGGGGTTCACCAGGTATTGAGCCAGCACCCAGCCCTCGTTCCCGTCGGGGTCACGGACGTTGCGCCATCGCTGGCCGTACATCTGCTGGTCCTCGCCGATGACCTGCAAGATGGTCCGATCGGGCCATCCCTTGATCCTGTCCCCCCCACCGGCGGTGCGGTTGAGGAAGACCCCCTGGCCGTCGGTATTGAATACGGCGAGGGGGAAGGGGGTCGGTTTGGACGTGGCCGTGACCTCGGGCGTTGCGGTGGGCGCCGCCAGGACCGGCACCGGGGCGGGAGTGGCCGTCGCCGGGGCGAGGGCGGCCGTCGTCTTGGCAGGGGGCACCGTCGCCTGGATCTTGGCGGCGGCCGCCTGAGGCGCGCTGCCGGACCTGGGCGCGGCGATGGTCGCCGAGAGCACCGCCCCGGAGCCGAACCACAGGATCATGGCCACGACCAGCGGACCTGCAAGGATCCAGGGGAACCGTAGATAGAAGGGGGGTCTGGGCCACAGGTCGAGCGGAGCCGGCGGCGAGGTCGGAGCCTCCGGGGCAAGATCGCCCTCCTCGCGAGGCTGTTGATCCGGGGTTGGCGGGGCATCGCCCCCAAGATCCGTGCGAGAGGCGTCGCTGTTTGCCTGTTGGGTCTCATCTCCCGAACTGTCGAAGGGCGTCATCTCTACCGTCATCTCCGTGTGCTCTCCGTCTCCAGGCCGGCCATCGGAACCCGCTTCGGGGCTCGTCCTCACCGCAGCCTGGTCCGGTGCTCGCCATCCGGCAGCTTGAACCCCAGCTTGAACTCGGACCCGGCCCCGGCCAGGGCAACAGTGCCTGGTGCCGTTGCAGCCAACTGCGGTGCCAGATGGAGCAGGGCACGTCTCATCCAGGGGTGACCTCCCCTCGCCGAACGATCCGGCGCGCCGGACCGTCGTGAGAAGCGGGGGTAGGCCGGCAGGAAGGGGCTCGCAGGCCGGGAACGCAGTCGTCGTGAGCGTCCGCCGGAAAACGGCCTGCAGTATCTTACCATCGGACGCTAAGGCTGCATAGGAGGAGCAGACAAGCCCTTGCGGCCTCCCCGCTCCTCCTTCCTGAATGCAGCCATGGAGGGCGGAGGTTACATCTGGGGAGTGGTGATCCAGGTCCCCTTCTACGCAGGGATCCTCGGGATCATCCAGAGTACCGGCCTGGACTAGGTGATCGCCACCTGGTTCGTGAGCATCGCAAATCAGGACAGCTACCCGTTCATCATCTACTGGTACTCGAGCATACTCAACTACATAGTGCCCTCTGGCGGCTCACGGAACCGATCCCCGTCTTGGAGTCGAGCCTTCAGCCGGAGAGCCACCGGCTGAAGGCTCGACTCAGCTTCCTAGGGCGACCGCCGGTCGCCCCTACGCCAATGTCACGAGCAGTTGGCCCTGCTCCACGGTTTCGCCCGGGCCGACCAGAAGTTGAGCGACGCGGCCAGCCCGGGGCGCCACGAGGTCGTTCTGCATCTTCATCGCCTCCAGAACGAGCAGACGCTGTCCGAACTCCACGTGGTCGCCCTCGGCCGCGTCGATCTGGGTCACCAGTCCCGGCATCGGCGCCCGAACCTCAACCTTGCGCTCCATGCCGGATCGGGGGGTGCCCAGGGCCGTGAGCCGCCGCTGCCGCTCGTCCTCCACCTCGGCGTCGAAGGGCACCCCCTCCACCGCGATGCTGCATCGCCCCGGGCGCTCCACTGCCGCGAGATCGTAGGGCTTTCCGCCCACCAGCAGGGTGTAGATCCCTGGAGCGCCCTCGTGGAGCTCCACCTGCATCTCGCGGCCGTCCACCGCCACGGAGGTTCGGCCTTCGCTCTCGCGCACCAGGACCTCCATATCTCGCCGGCCGATGCGCACCCGGTACCTCATCTCCATCCCACTGCCCCCCGTTTCGCGGCGTTTCCCCAGGGGCTGCTCCCGTTGGCCTCGGGCAGCATGCCGAAGGTGGGGCGAGGCCGGCGGGCAGCCAGCAGGGCGGCCGCCGCCGCTGCCATCGGCAGCAGGTCCTCCTGGGTCGGGGCGGCTGCGAACCAGCGCTCCACGAAGTGGGTATCGTAGCAGCCCTTGAGGTAGGCCTCGTCCTCCATGACGAAGCGATGGAAGGGGATGGTGGTCTTCACCCCCACCACCACGTACTCCTGGAGGGCGCGTCTCATGCGGGCGATGGCCTCCTCCCGAGTGGATCCCCAGACCACCAGCTTGGCCAGTAGGGGATCGTAGTGGAGGCCGACCTCCATCCCCTGAAAGCCAGCGCTCTCCACACGAACGCCGGGGCCGGCGGGTTGCTGGAGAAGCTCCACCTTCCCCGTGGAGGGTAGGAACTGGTTGTAGGGATCCTCGGCGTAGATCCGGCACTCGATGGCCGCCCGAATGGGGGCGGGCCGCGAGCCTCCGGCCATCTCGAGCCGGCCGCCCGCGGCGATCCTCAGCTGCTCCCTCACCAGGTCGAGGCCCGTCGCCTCCTCGGTGACGGGGTGCTCCACCTGCAGCCGGGCGTTCATCTCCAGGAAGTAGAAGCTGCCCTGGCCGTCCACCAGGAACTCCGCCGTGCCGGCGTTGACGTAACCCACGCTCCTGGCGATCCTGGTGGCGGCGTCGAAGAGGGCGGAGCGTAGCTCCGGCGAGACCCCCGGGGATGGGGTCTCCTCGATCAGCTTCTGGTGCCGGCGCTGGATGGAGCAGTCCCGCTCCCCCAGGCAGACCACGCTGCCGGAGTCGTCGGCCAGCAGCTGCACCTCCACGTGGCGGGGGCGATCGATCAGCTTCTCCAGGTAGACGCAGCCGTCCCCGAAAGAGGTTCGGGCCTCGCTGGCCGCGGCCCGGAAGGCGCCGGCCAGCTCCGCCTCGGAGTCCACCCGCCGCATCCCCTTGCCGCCGCCACCGGCGCAGGCCTTCAGCAGGACCGGATAGCCCGTCTGAGCCGCCACCGACCGCAGCTCGTCCAGGGACTGGATCCCCGAGGCAGTCCCAGGTACGACCGGCACCCCGGCCGCCTGGGCCACCACGCGAGCGCTGGTCTTCTCGCCGATTCGGCGCATCGTCCGGGCGGACGGGCCGACGAAGGTGATCCCCTCTCGCTCGCAGGCCTCGGGCAGGGCCGGGTTCTCGGACAGGAAGCCGTAGCCGGGGTGGATGGCGCCGGCACCGCTCCGTTTGGCGACCTCGACGATCCGCTCGACGTCCAGGTAGCTCTCCTGGGGCGCCGCTCCACCGATGAGGTAGGCCTCGTCGGCCATCCTCACGTGGCGGGCTCCGCGGTCTGCGTCACTGTATACGGCTACCACCGGCAGCCCGAGATCGCGGCAACTCCTGATGATCCGGACGGCGATCTCGCCCCGGTTGGCCACCAGCAGCTTCCCAAACGTGCGCATCGGTTCTCTCTAGCTCTCTGAACTCGGGAGCCGTCACAGCGGGATGTTCCCGTGCTTCTTGGGTGGATTGGTGTCCCGCTTGTGCCGAAGGCTCTCCAGTGCCCAGATCAGCTTCGGGCGGGTCTCCTTCGGCTCGATCACCTCGTCGATGTAGCCCCTGGAGGCGGCCACGTAGGGGTTGGCGAACTTCTCCTGGTACTCCCTCACCAACTGCTCTCGGGTGGCTGCCGGGTCGGTGGAGGCCTCGATCGTCTCCTTGAAGATGATGTTTACCGCCCCCTCGGGTCCCATGACGGCGATCTCGGCCGTGGGCCAGGCGAAGTTGAGGTCGGTGCGGCCCTCCTTGCTGCTCATCACCGTGTAGGCTCCACCGTAGGCCTTGCGGGTCACCACGGAGACCTTGGGCACCGTGGCCTCGATGTAGGCGTACAGCAGCTTGGCCCCGTGGCGGATGATCCCCCCGTGCTCTTGCTTCACCCCGGGCATGAAGCCCGGCACGTCCTCGAAGGTCACCAGCGGTACGTTGAAGGCGTCGCAGAAGCGGACGAAGCGGGCCCCCTTGTCCGAGGCGTCGATGTCCAGCACCCCTGCCAGCACGGAGGGCTGCTGAGCTACCATCCCCACCGTTCGGCCGTTCAGCCGGCCGAAACCGACGATGATGTTGCGGGCGAAGCCCTCCTGGACCTCCAGGAACTCGCCGTGGTCCAGCACCAGCCGCAGCACTTCGCGCATGTCGTAGGACCTGGCCGGGTCCTCGGGCACGATCTCGTTCAGCCGCTCCTCCCTCCGGTCGGGCGGGTCCGTGGGCTCCAGGTGTGGAGGGTCGTCCAGGTTGTTGGAGGGCAGGTAGCCGAGCAGCCGTCGCAGCAGATCGATGGCCTCGGGCTCCGAGTCGACGGCGAAGTGGGCGACGCCGCTGATGGTGCTGTGGACGTCGGCCCCGCCCAACTCCTCGAAGGAGACCTGCTGGTGGGTTACCGTCTTCACGACGTTGGGCCCGGTGACGAACATGTGGGAGCTGCCGCGCACCATCAGGATGAAGTCGGTGATGGCGGGGGAGTAGACGGCCCCGCCCGCGCAGGGGCCGAGGACGGCGGAGATCTGGGGGATCACCCCGGAGGCGAGGACGTTGCGGCGGAAGATCTGGGTATAGGCGGAGAGGCTGACCACTCCCTCCTGGATCCTGGCGCCGCCCGAGTCGTTCAGTCCGATGATGGGCGCGCCGTTCCGCATGGCCAGGTCCATCACCTTGCAGATCTTCTCCGCGTGGGCCTCGGAGAGGGCACCGCCGAAGACGGTGAAGTCCTGGGAGAAGACGTAGACCAGGCGACCCTCCACCGTCCCGTAGCCGGTCACCACCCCGTCGCCCAGATACTTCTGGCTCTCCATCCCGAAGTCGGTGGACCGGTGGGTGACGAACGCGCCCAACTCCTGGAAGGAGCCGGGGTCCAGCAGCAGCTCCAGCCTCTCACGGGCGGTCAACTTTCCCCGGGCGTGCTGCCGCTCGATCCGCTTCTCCCCTCCGCCCAGGGCCGCCTTCTGGCGCAGACGGTGGAGTTGATCGACCTCGTTCGTCGCTCGTTCGGTCTTCAGGGGTCGGCTCCCTTTGCCATTCTCTTGCTGCATTACGTGAAGCTCTCCCTCTGCTCGCCGAACAGCCCGCGCAGGACGTCGGAGATCTCCCCGAGGGTGGCGTATGCCTCCACGCACTCCACCAGGAGGGGCATCAAGTTCTCGCGCCCCCGGGCTGCTCCTTCCAGGCGGGACAGCGCTCGGGACACCTCCTGTGGGTCCCGCCGCCGTTTGAGGTCCGCCAGCCGGGCGATCTGCCGGTCCCGGACGGCGCCGTCCACCCGCAGGATCTGGATGGAGCGCTTCTCCGGGACGGCGAAGCGGTTCACCCCCACCACCACCCGCTCGCCCTTCTCGATCTCTCGCTGATACCGGAAGGCGCTCTCGGCGATCTCCCGTTGGAGGTAGCCCCTCTCGATGGCCGCGATGGAGCCTCCCATCTCCTGTATCTTCTCGAACTCCTTCCAGGCCAGGCCCTCCAGCTCATTGGTCAGCGACTCCACGAAGTAGGACCCGGCCAGGGGATCCACGGTGTCGGCCACCCCGCTCTCGTAGGCGATGAGCTGCTGGGTCCGCAGGGCTATCTGGGCCGACTGCTCGGTGGGCAGGGCAAGGGCCTCGTCCCGGGCGCAGGTGTGCAGCGATTGGGTACCCCCCAGGACGGCGGCCAGGGCCTGGAGGGTCACCCGGGCCACGTTGTTGTCCGGCTGCTGGGCCGTCAGGGTGCTGCCCGCCGTCTGGGTGTGGAAGCGGAGCGCCCAGGAGCGGGGATCCCTGGCCCCGAAGCGCTCCCGCATCAGCTTGGCCCACATCCGCCGGGCCGCCCGGAACTTGGCAACCTCCTCGAAGAGGTGGTTGTGGGCCACGAAGAAGAAGGCGAACTGGGGGCCCAGCCGGTCGACCTCCAGTCCCGACTCCAGGGCGGCCTCCACGTAGGCGGTGGCGTTGGCCATGGTGAAGGCCAGCTCCTGCACCGCGTTGGCTCCTGCTTCCCTCATGTGGTAACCGCTGACGCTGATGAAGTTCCACCTGGGGAGCCGCTGGATGCAGTAGGCGAAGCTGTCGGTGACCAGCCGCATGGCGGGCTTCGGTGGGAATATGTAGGTGCCCCGGGCGACGTACTCCTTCAGGATGTCGTTCTGGATGGTGCCGGAGATCCGCTCCAGGGGGACACCCTGCCGTTTGGCGGTGGCTACGTAGAGGGCCAGCAGGATGGCGGCCGTGGCGTTGATGGTCATGGAGGTGCTGACCCGGTCCAGGGGGATGCCGCGGAAGAGTTCCTCCATGTCCTCCAGCGAGTCTATGGCCACCCCCACCCGGCCCACCTCGCCCTCCGAAAGGGCGTCGTCGGAGTCGTAGCCGATCTGGGTGGGCAGGTCGAAGGCGACGCTCAGCCCGGTTTGCCCCTGCTCCAGCAGGTAACGGAAGCGCCGGTTTGACTCCTCGGCCCCGGCGTACCCCGCGTACTGGCGCATGGTCCACAGCTTCCCCCGGTACATGGTGGGCTGGACGCCGCGGGTGTAGGGGGGCTCGCCGGGGTGGCCCAGCATCGCCTGGTAGTCGAAGCCATCCAGCTCCTCCGGTGTGTAGAAGGTCTGCACGTCGATCCCCGAGGTAGTGGTGAACCTCTCCTGTCGCTGAGGGAGGCGCAGGGGGTTCCGTTTCGGGAGGTGCTGCAGGGTGGACGTGGGTCGCGCCGGATTCCCCTCGGTCCACCTCAGTTTTGCCCTGGCCACCGGAGTCCCACCTTTCGATGCGTCTACTGCAGCCGCAGGCTCGCGCTCCCGGCTACCATCTGCTCCGTGGTCGTGCAATAGTGCCCTGTCACACGGATTTCGGCAGAGCGTAGGGGCAAGAGCTACCTGTCTGCCCTGGGCGCACGCGCAGGTGCGCCCCTACCCACGTCACCGGCAGCCGCCAGAGCCCCTGTGTCCGAGCATCGTGGGGCCACGCGGGGCGGCCCCTGCGGCTGCAGATACGGTCGCACCGCACCCCCGACCGTTCTTAACCAAGTTGCACTTTCATGAAGTGTGCCACGCCCCTACGGATTACCCCCCGACTGCACCTCCAACGTTCCGTCCTGGACTGTGATGGAGGTCCCGAGCTCCGCCGACAGGGTCTGGAGGCGGGTGGCGATGGCCTCGAACTCGGCGCCGGTGGCCAGATTGACCTGGTAGTCCTCGATCAGCACCGGGAGCAGCTGGATGCGCTCTACACCCGAGGGGCCGACGGTGCAGCGGATCAGGGCCGAGCGGTCGTTGCGCAGCACGGGGTCCACGGCGTAGTCGTCCACGAAATCACCCGCGTCGTAGAAGATCGGCTTCCCCTGGTAGATCTCCACCCCCTGAAAGAGGTGGGAGCTGTGGCCCCAGTAGAGGTCGGCGCCCGCCTCCAGGACGGTGTGGGCGAAGCGTCGGAAGCGATCGGCGGGCCGCTCCCGCATGTTGGGTCCCCAATGGTTGGAGACCAGCACCAGGCCGGCGCCCCGCCCACGGGCATCGGCGATGGCCTGGCGGACCCGATCGAGAACCCGTCGTGCCGTGGTGACCGGCAGGTAGTTGGTGCCGGGGTGGTCGTCCGTGGCAGCCCAGTCGGGCTCGTTGTCGGTGAAGGCGAGGACGGCGATGCGGAGGCCGCCCAGCTGCAGGAGGGCGGGGCGCTCGGCTTCGCCACGGTTCCGTCCGGCCCCTGTGTGGGCGATGCCGGCGGCGTCCAGCCGCTCCAGCATCTCCAGCAGCGCCTCCTCCTGGTAATCGAGGACGTGGTTATTGGCCAGGGAGACGAAGTCGGCGCCGGCCACCAGCAGCGACTCCAGGGCGATGGGATTGGCGCGGAAGCGGAACATCTTGGGCCAGCGATCCCAGGGGTGGCCGCCGAGAGCGACGACGCACTCCAGGTTCATCAGGGTGAGGTCGGCC
>DAHVXI010000091.1:0-17095 GCA_027356795.1 Chloroflexota bacterium
GGCGACCCAGGGCCTTTTAGTCTTCCGGTGCCAAACCCACAAAGTGCAGCGTCAAGGCCACGGCCGTGTCATTCTGAGCGCAGCGAAGAATCTCTGCACATGTGCGTGGAGACCCTTCGCTGCGCTCAGGGTGACAACTAAAAGACCCTGCCCGGCGACCGGGCGCATCCCCGCCCGCGCACAAGCCCTTCAGCCCCCTCGTTGCCCGTAGCAGACGACACTGGTACACTGATCGGGGCAAGAAGATGTACGTCCCTCCGATCCTCCCCCGCGGAGGATCGGATGCACCAACCCCAACCGGACCGTATCATCAGCTTCGTCTGGCACACTGCGGACGAAGTCCTCCTCCAGCCGAAATCGGTCGACGGCCGGAGAAGCTCGTCGAGCAGGAATCACTCTTCGCTCTTCGGTGGGGAATCCCGTAGACGGAGGAAGAGAGGCCCATGAGATTCGAGGCCACGGAGAGAGACCAGGCGAGGGAACTCCTACGGCGAGCGCTCGCCAATGCCGCGGCGGAGTTCCGGGCGGGCCAGTGGGAGGCCATTGACGCGCTGGTGAACCATCACAAGAGGCTGCTGGTGGTGCAGCGCACCGGCTGGGGGAAGAGCTCGGTCTACTTTATCGCAACCCGCCTCCTACGCGACCGGGGGAGGGGGCCCACTTTGATCGTCTCCCCGCTGCTGGCGCTGATGCGCAACCAGATCGAAGCCGCCGAACGCCTCGGGCTCGGAGCGTTGACCATCAACTCCGCAAATCGAGAAGACTGGCCACCTCTCATCCAGAGGGTGCTGGACAACGAAGCCGATGCTGTGCTGATCTCGCCCGAGCGGCTTGCGAATGACCAGTTCGTGGAGGAGGTGCTTCTCCCCATCGCCAACACCCTGGGCCTACTGGTCGTGGACGAGGTCCACTGCATCTCGGACTGGGGGCACGACTTCCGCCCGGACTACCGACGGCTGGTGAACGTGCTGCGTTCCATGCCGGTGAACGTGCCGGTGCTTGGGACCACGGCGACGGCCAACGACCGGGTGGTAAGAGACGTTTGTACCCAGCTCGGCGATATCGACGTGCAACGGGGACCGCTGATTCGCGAGAGCCTGGTGTTGCAGACCCTGCGCCTCCCCGATCAGGCGGCCCGCCTGGCCTGGCTGGCCGAGCAGCTGCCGAGCCTGCCGGGAACCGGCATCGTCTACACCCTCACCAAGCGCGATGCCGATCAGGTAGCCGACTGGTTGAACCAAAAGGGCATCAGCGCGTCCGCCTACTACTCCGGCGTCACAGCGGAAGGCTTCGAGACTACCGATTCCTACCGTCAGCATCTCGAATCGCAGCTTCTCGGCAATCGCATCAAGGCGCTGGTGGCCACGACGGCCCTCGGGATGGGCTATGACAAGCCGGACCTGGGGTTTGTCGTCCACTACCAGGCCCCTGGTTCCATCATCGCCTACTACCAGCAGGTGGGACGCGCCGGGCGCGCCATTGATCGGGCGGTGGGGGTGCTGCTAGCGGGTCGGGAGGATGGAGAGATCCAGGAGTACTTCCGGACCAGCGCCTTTCCCGACGAGCGTCACGTCGAAACCATACTGGCTGAACTGGCCGAGACCGACGGGCTGAGCGAGCGCGAGTTGGAGGGAGTCGTCAATCTGCGCCTGGGCCAGATCCAGAAGGTATTGAAGTATCTGTCGGTCGAAAACCCGGCTCCGGTCATAAAGACCGGCTCACGATGGGTGAGAACCCCGGTAGAATATCGTATGGATCACGAGCGCATCCAGCGCCTTACTCAACAGCGGGAGCTGGAGTGGAGAGAGGTCCAGCAGTATGTCGACTACAGGGGCTGCCTGATGGCGTTTCTGGCGGTGGCCCTGGACGGCGCAACTACCCAGCCTTGCGGCAAGTGCGCTGGTTGCCTGGGGCGTCCGGTGGTCCCGGCGGACTTCGACCATCGTCTGGCGGCGGAAGCGGCGCTCTACCTGAGGCAGGCCGAGCTGCGCCTGGAATGTAACAAGCAGGTGGCGGGAGGAGCGTTCGAGGGATACGGTTTTCGTGGTAACCTTCCTCAGCCGCTGCGCGCCCAGGTGGGGCGGGTGCTCTCTCGCTGGGGCGACGCCGGTTGGGGACACATGGTGGCCGAGGACAAGCGTGCCGGCCGTTTTCGGGACGAGCTGGTCGACGCGGTCGCGGAGATGGTCAGGGATCGCTGGCAGCCGGAGCCGGCCCCCGCCTGGGTGACATGCGTTCCATCCCGCAGACATCCGGAACTGGTCCCCGATTTCGCACGCCGCCTGGCCGACCGGATGGGGCTGCGCTTTGTAGCTGCCGTTGCCAAGGTGCGCGACAACCAGCCTCAGAAGCTTCAGCAGAATCGCGATCACCAGTGCCGCAACCTCGACGGCGTGTTCGCCGTTGCCGACGACATCCCGCGTGAGCCGGTCCTGTTGGTCGACGACGTGGTAGACTCCGGCTGGACGATGACCGTGGTTGCCGCCCTGCTGCTGCGCTCCAGCAGCGGCCCCGTGTGGCCTCTGGCGCTGGCCAGCACGAGCCCCGGAGACTGAAATGACTATTGGCGTGCAGACCCAGGCGATCCTGTTGATGACGGTCCATTTCGGCAAGCCGGCGAAAGAGGACCCGCGTCCCCTGTCCCCCGCGGAATGGGGACGTTTCGCCCTCTGGCTTAAGGAAAGGGATATCTCGCCGGGTGCCCTGCTGACCGAGGATCCCGCCATGCTCTTGACTGGCTGGGTGGACAGCAGGGTAACGCAGGAGCGCATCCGCTACCTGCTGGGTCGCGCCGCCGGCCTGGGACTGGCCCTGGAAAAGTGGCAGCGCGCCGGGCTTTGGCTTCTGACTCGATCCGATGCCGACTATCCCGCCCGGCTTAAGATGCACCTCAAGACCGACTCTCCTTCAGTTATCTTCGGCTGCGGCAACCGCAACCTCCTAGACCAGGGCGGTATTGCAGTGGTCGGGTCGAGGGACGCCAACCCGGACGATCTGGCCTGTACCACCCTGCTCGGTCAGACGGCAGCACAGCAGGGACTCTCCGTGATCTCAGGTGGTGCCCGCGGCGTCGATGAGACGGCCATGCTTGCGGCGCTAGAGTGCGACGGGACGGCAGTCGGCGTCCTCTCTGACAGTCTCTTGCGACTGGCGACGTCGGCCAAGTATCGCAAGTTCCTCATGGCGAATAACCTTGTCCTGGTCTCTCCCTTCAATCCGGAGGCGGGTTTCGACGTTGGCAATGCCATGGCGCGCAACAAGTACGTATACTGCCTGTCTGACGCGGCGGTGGTCGTTTCATCCACCTTGGGTAAGGGGGGTACCTGGAACGGAGCCGTCGAAGACCTGAAGCATCGCTGGGTCCCCCTCTGGGTCAAGTCACGTCTGGACGGCGAGTCCGGCAATGCCGAACTGGTTCGCAAGGGCGCACGCTGGCTGCCCGAGGGGGAGCTTGACATGGCAGCCCTCTTCTCATCGGACTTCCCAGGGTGGACTGGCCAGATGGAGAGACTGCGCTTTCTATGATCTGTTTCTGCTGCGGTTCCAGGAGCTAGCGACGAAGTCTCCGGTCACGATGGAGGAGCTCCTCGGCCATACGGAAGTCACCAGAGCTCAGCTAAACGACTGGCTCAAGCGGGCCCTGCTTGATTCGTTATCGGCCAACGAGCGATCGACCGAAGCAAGCTTCCATCTTTGGGCAGGACCAAAGAGACATCTAAGCAGCTGCTGAAGAAGGAGTTCCCATGATCGAGCAACCCCCTAAGCTCGACCTCCGCTCTGCCGACATCTCCGAGGACAAGCGCCAGGAGCTACTGCGCCTCTTCCCCGAGATCCGCACCGAGGGCGGCCAGATCGACTTCGACCGGCTGAAGCTGGCGCTGGGCGAGGCGGTGGACATCGGCAAGGAGCGCTACGGCATGAGCTGGCCGGGCAAGGCCGACTGCTTCAGGACCATCCGGGCGCCCAGTCTCGGCACCCTGCGCCCCTGCCCCGAGGAAAGCGTCAACTTCGATACCACCCAGAACCTGATCGTCGAGGGCGACAACCTCGAAGTGCTGAAGCTGCTCCAGAAGTCCTACTTGGGCAAGGTCAAGATGATCTACATCGACCCGCCCTACAACACCGGCAACGATTTCATCTACCCCGACAACTACACCGAGTCCCTGCAGACCTACCTGGAGTACACCGGCCAGGTGGACGCCGAGGGCCGGAAGTTCGGCACCAACACCGACACCGACGGCCGCTTCCACTCCAAGTGGCTGAACATGATGTACCCGCGGCTGTACCTCGCGAGGAATCTGCTGCGAGAGGATGGCGTTCTGTTCGTCAGCGTCGACGACCGAGAGTGCAGCAATCTGCGACTGCTGTTGAATGAGGTCTTCGGCGAGGACAGCTTTCTCGGTCAACTAGTCTGGCATTCGAAGAAAGGCGGCGGCGGCGATGTGAAGACCGTTGTTGCCGAGCATGAGTACGTTGTCGCCTATTCCCGACTGAATCCCGAGCTCTCTGTCGGAAAGGAACTGGTTGAATCACAGCCGCTGAGCCTACTTGACGACAAGGGTCCGTACCGTAAGGGCAGGGAACTCAACAAGTGGGGAGCCGGGTCGGCCCGGGCTGATCGACCGACGATGTTCTTTCCGATACCTGGCCCGAAAGGGGTGGACGTATACCCAATTCGAAACGACGGCTCCGAGGGCAGATGGCGGCTTGGCAAGCCAGCAATGCTGAAGATCGTGGCCGATGGCAATGCTTTGTTCGAAGCTCGACCTGACGGGACCCACATCGTTTATGAGAAGATCCGATCGGCCGGGCCGCGCAAGAAGTCCTATCGGACGCTCCTCGTCAACGAGGGCACTGCAGCAGAGGGCACCTCGGTGCTTAAAGCCCTATTCGACGGCGCGTCGCCGTATGATTTCCCAAAGCCTCCCAATCTCATCCGCAAGCTTCTCGACATTGCCGGCGTCGAGGGTGACGATGTCGTCCTCGACTTCTTCGCCGGCTCCGGCACCACGGCACATGCGGTGCTCGACCTGAACAAGCAGGACGGCGGCAACCGCAAGTTCATCCTCGTGCAGCTTCCCGAGCCCACCGGCCGCGAGGACTACCCGACCATCGCGGAGATCACCAAGGAGCGGGTCCGCCGCGTCATCAAGAAGCTGAACGACGAGGACGCGGGCAAGCTCGATCTGGACGGCGCCAGCGAGCAGGATCGCGGCTTCCGCGTCTTCAAGCTGGCCGAGTCCAACTTCCTGCCCTGGAACGCCGAGCTGCCCCACGACGCAAAGGCCCTGGAGCGGCAGCTCGAACTGCACGTGGAGCACATCCGTGGGGACCGCACGGCCGAAGATATCCTCTACGAGATCCTGCTCAAGAGCGGCTTCCCCCTCACGACGCCGGTCGAGACCCTGACGCTGGCGGGCAAGACCGTCCACAGCGTCGCGGGCGGCGCGCTCTTCATCTGTCTGGAGCGGGCGCTGACGCTGGAGGTCATCCGCGCCATGGCGGAGAGGAAGCCGGAGCGGGTGGTCTGCCTGGACGAAGGCTTCGCCGGCAAGGATCAGCTCAAGGCCAACGCCGTGCAGCTCTTCAAGACCAGGGGCGTCACCAGCTTCAAGACGGTGTAGGGAGGCGATCGTGAGCGAGAACGTTCGGCCCCGCGAGGGCGAGATCATCCTCTATACCTCCCCGGATGGCGACGCCAGGGTGGAGGTCTTCTTTCAGGACGAGACCTTCTGGCTGACGATCAACCGCATGGCCGAGCTGTTCGGCACCACCAAACAGAACGTGAGCTACCATCTCCAGCAGATTTTCGAGTCTCGGGAATTGAGTCGGGAGGCAACTGTCAAAGAAATCTTGACGGTTCAGGAAGAGGGGGCTCGTGAGGTCTCCCGGAAGCTGGACTACTTCCACCTGGATGCCATCATTGCCGTGGGGTACCGGGTCAACAGCCGTCAGGCCACTCAGTTCCGGATCTGGGCGACACAGACGCTGCGCGAGTTCGTCATCAAGGGCTTCGTCCTGGACGACCGTCGCCTCAAGCAGGGCACACGGTTCGGCAAGGACTACTTCGACGAGCTGCTGGAGCGCATCCGGGAGATTCGGGCCAGCGAGCGCCGCTTCTATCTCAAGATCACCGACACTTACGAGCAGTGCAGCATCGACTACGACAAAGACGCCGAGGTCACGCGGACCTTCTTCAAGACCGTCCAGAACAAGCTGCACTGGGCCGTCACCGGCAAGACCGCGGCGGAGCTGATCGCCGAGCGCTCCGACCCGGCAAGACCCAACATGGGCCTGACCAGCTACGAACAGTTTCGGGTCACCCAGGATCGAGACTACGAGAGCGATTTCGAGCGAGAGGTCAAGCGGCTGAGCGACCGACAGGGCGGGGACGCATGAAGCTGCAGTTCGATCCCAATCAGCCCTTCCAGCTCGACGCGGTGGCCGTGGTGACCGACCTCTTCGAGGGCCAGCCCCAGGGCGCGCCGGAGTACGCGGTCATCGACGTGGGCACCGGCACCGGCCTCTTCGCCGGGCAGGAGCAGACCGAGCTGGGGGCCGGCAACCGGCTGCTGTTGGCGGAGGATAAGCTGCTGGCGAACACGCGTGCGGTCCAGGCACGCAACGACGTCGAACTGGCCGACCCGGCGGCGCCGCTGGAGTCGTGGGAGCTGTTCGACGGCCCGGCCAACCGGGCGCGCCGCTGTCCACACTTCTCAGTGGAGATGGAGACCGGCACCGGCAAGACCTACGTCTACCTGCGCACCACCTTCGAGCTGTCGCGCCGCTACGGCTTCCAGAAGTTCATCGTCGTCGTGCCCAGCGTGGCCATCCGAGAGGGCGTGCTGAAGAACGTCGAGATCACCGCCGAGCACTTTCGGGCGCTCTACAACAACCTGTCCTTCGAGCACTTCGTCTACGACGCGCGGAAGGTCAACCGGCTTCGCCAGTTCGCCATCAGCACCACCCTGCAGATCCTGGTCATCAACATCGACGCCTTCCGCAAGAACTTCACTGGCACCGAGGCGGAGCAGAGGAGCAACGTCATCTACAAGGAGAGCGACAAGCTGTCCGGCCGGCAGCCCATCGAGTTCGTGCAGGCGGCGCGGCCCATCGTCATCATCGACGAGCCCCAGAGCGTCGACTCGACCGAAAAGACCCAGGAGGCGATCAAGGCGCTGAACCCCCTCTGCACCCTGCGCTACTCCGCCACCCACCGCAACCCCTACAACCTGGTTTACCGGCTCGACCCGGTACGCGCCTTCGAGCTGAAGCTGGTCAAGCAGATCGTGGTGGCCAGCGCCGCCGCCGAGGGCGCGGCCAACGACGCCTTCGTCCGCGTGGAGCAGATCGACTACAAGAAGGGCATCAAGGCCAGGCTGCGCATCCACGTGCAGACCGCCGAGGGGCCGAAGGAGAAGGCGGTCACCGTCAAGAACGGCGCCGACCTGTTCGCCCTCTCCAATGAACGGGCCAGCTACGCCCAGGGCTTCTCGGTGGCCGAGATCAACGCCGAGCCCGGCAACGAGTTCATCCGCTTCAACAACGGCCGCACCCTGCGACAGGGCGAGCAGCTGGGCGGCCTGGGGGATGAAGTGTGGCGCGCCCAGATCAAGCACACCGTCAAGCGGCACCTGGACAAGGAGCTGCAGCTGCGTTCCCGTGGCATCAAGGTGCTGAGCCTCTTCTTCGTAGATCGTGTGGGTAACTACCGCGACTACGATGGGGCCGGCCGGCCCATGAAGGGGAAGTTCGCAGCGGCCTTCGAGGTGGAGTTGGCGGCACTGTCGAGTGAAGAGCGCTACCGGGAGCTGGAGTGGCTCAAGCTGCCTGTGCAAAGGCTACATGATGGCTACTTCGCGCAGGACAAGAAGGGGCACTTCAAGGACTCACGAGACGGCCGCGATACGCAGGACGACGAGAGCGTCTACGACAAGATCATGAGGAACAAGGAGCAGCTTCTTTCCCTCGACGAGCCGCTGCGCTTCATCTTCAGCCACTCGGCGCTGCGCGAGGGCTGGGACAACCCTAACGTCTTCCAGATCTGCACCCTCAACGAGACGCGGAGCGCGGTCAAGAAACGGCAGGAGATCGGCCGCGGCCTCCGCCTGCCCGTCGACCGGAACGGCGCGCGGGTGTTCGACGAATCGGTCAACAAGCTCTACGTGATGGCGAACGAGAGCTACGAGGAGTTCGCCAGGGCGCTACAGACCGAATACGAGGAGGATTGCGGCGTAACCTTCGGCAGGGTCCCTCTGACCGCCCTTGCCAGGCTCACGCGGGTCGTCGACGGTAGGGAGCAGCCCATCGGGCGCGAGGCCGCCGAGGAGATCCACACTTCGCTCGTCGTCCAGGGGATGCTGGACGCCGATGGGCGCATCCAGCCGGCCTTCGATCCCCGGCGTCGGGACTTCAGGCTGGAGCTGCCAGAAGCGCGGCGAGAGTTAGCGCCGGCCGTGATCGACCTGCTTTCGTCCTATCAGATCGAGCGACATATCCGCAGGGATCGAGACGAGGGCGTGAACCGGATGAGGAAGGAGGTCAGCCTCAGCCCCGAGTTCAAGGCGCTCTGGGATCGCATCAAGCCGAAAACCACATATCGGGTGGAGTTCGAGACGGACAAGTTGGTCGATCGCTGTGTGGACGCGATCAAGAGGATGGAGCGGATCGAGAGGCCCCGCGTCCTCGTGAGGGCGGGCCAGCTCGGTGTCGAGAGGGGCGGGGTCACCACGACCGCTGTGAGCGTGGCGGAAGAGCGGGTGGAGTATAGGGATCATCCCGTACCGGACCTGCTGGCCTACCTCCAGAACGAGACCGAGCTCACCCGCTCCACGTTGGCGCGCATCCTCAAGACTTCGGGAAGGCTGGAGGAGTTCTTCAACAACCCTCAGCGCTTCCTCGATGACGTGGCGACGATCCTCAAGCACGAGCTACACCGGTTGCTGGTGGATGGCATCAAGTACGAGCGGATCGCCGGTGAAGGGCCGCAAGTGGAGTGGGAGATGCGTCTCTTCCAGAACGAGGAGATGATCAACTACCTCACCGCGCTGCAGGTGAGCAAGTCGGTCTACGACTACGTGGTCTACGACTCGGAGGTCGAGCGCGAGTTCGCGAGGCGTCTGGACCAGCGCGAGGACATCAAGCTCTTCGTAAAGCTGCCCCGCTGGTTCCAGGTCGATACCCCCGTTGGCAGCTACAATCCCGACTGGGCGATCCTCAAGCAGGACGGACAGGCCCTCTACCTGGTGCGCGAAACCAAGGGGACGCGCGACTTTCTGAAGCTGCGCACCAGCGAAGCGGACAAGGTCCGCTTCGGGCAGAAGCACTTCGAGACGCTGGGCGTGCCTTTCGATGTGGTGGTGACGGCGGATGACGTGTAGCTGGGGGCCTTTGGCGGGGGCGGGTGAAACGCCCACCCCCGCCAAACTGTGGGAGGAGGAGAAAGTCGAAGGTACTCGATCTCGATCCCTTCGACTGCTTCTATCGCAAGAAGCAGACCAGCCGCGACAGCTCCGTCAGGCCGCCGGCCGTAGCTCCTCCGCGGCTTCCGCGGCAGCCTTCTCCTTCTCCTCACTGATCCCCTCCGGCTCCTCCGCTGGCGGTCCCATCGCCTCTTTCGAGCTGGCCGCCACGCTCACCACCACCTCGTCCTGCGCACCCAAAATGGTTACATTTGGACCCGCCGACAGGTCGCTCAAGCGCAAGGTCGAATCCATGGCATCCAGACGGGATAGATCCACGTCCAGGTGGGAAGGAAGGTCCGAGGGGTAGCACTCGACGCTCACCTGGTCCAGCGCCTTCACGATCGCCACGTCGTGGGACTCGGCCACCGGCGCCTGGCCAACGTACCGCAGCGGGACGTGGGTCTTCACCTTCTCCCGCGCGGAAACGCCGTAGAAGTCCACATGGAGCAGCTCGTGCCGGCTCGGGTGCAGCTGATACTGTTTGATCAGCACCGACTGCGGCTTCTCCCGCCCCACCTTCAGGCGGAGCAGAGCGGCGGTCCGCCCGTGGCGAAGGATCTCCTCCATCGCGTCCCGGTCCACCTGCAGAGAGACCGACTCCAGGTGATGGCCGTACAGGGTTGCCGGTACCAGCCCCTTCTGGCGAAGGGTCCGAACTCGCTTGCCTTTGACCATCCGTCTCTCGGCGGCTATCTCAGGCTGGTCATTCATAGCTTCCTCCACCCTCCGCGTCCGGCGAACCACCAGTGCCGGCGCGAAGCAGCAGTCGACAGGATGCAGTGGGGGAGGAGGAGCTACGACACGCCGGCGCTGAGGGTTGAAGGCCGCAGCTCCTTCAGCACCATCTCGTAGCCGACGGTGCCATTTCGCTCGTTGCGGGAGATGGTGTAGGCACAATCCACCCTGGCCCCGGCCCGCGCGAAGTGGTACTTCTCCGTCCCCATGCCGAACCCGATGGCAGAGGATGTGCCACTGTCGTCGACCAGCCACAGCTTCAGGTGATTGCTGCCCACCACCCGGGCGTCTCGCACCTGGACCCGCGAGCTGAAGAAGAGGGGCCGGGGGTTGCCCGTGCCGTAGGGCTCCAGCAGCGTCAAACCCTGGTAGACGGCCGGACCCACCTGGCCCAGCCAGAGGCTCGCTTCCAGGAACAGATCCCGTTGGGGGGGGACCTCCCCCAGCTGCCCGCGGGCCGAGCCCTCCAGCCTGGCCTTCACCACCTCTATCATTGAGGTCGGCAGGGCAAAGCCGCCCGCCTGGGCATGGCCGCCGAAGCGGATCAGAAGATCCGAGCTCTCCGCCAGTGCCCGCACCACGTCGAAGCCGGCCACCCCCCGCCCCGACCCGCGGCTCTCCGTCTCGCCTCTCTCGATCACAAAAGCGGGGCGTTGGAACTCCTCGGCCAGCTTGCTGGCCACCAGCCCCACGATCCCAGCCGGGTAGTCCCCGGCCAGCACGATGGCCGGAGGCAACCCCACCAGCCGGCCCAACTCCTCCCGGGCGCCGCCGATCGCCGTGCTGGTGGCGCTCTGCCTGTCCCGATTGGCCGTCTCCAACTGGGCGGCCATCCGCCCGGCCTCGGACTCCGACAGGCTGGTCAGCAGCTCCAGACTCAGCCGTGCGTCTCCCATCCTGCCGGCGGCGTTCAGCCGGGGCGCCAGCCCGAAGGCAATGACGTCGGTGTCGATGATCCGGCCGTCCAGGCCCGCCACCGAGATCAGGGCTCGCAGCCCCCGCCGGCTGCTGCGATTCAGCTGCTGCAGTCCCAGCCTGACCAGCAGCCGGTTCTCCCCCAGCATCGGTGCCACGTCTGCCACGGTGCCCAGGGCCACCAGCTCCAGCTGCGGCTCCAGCCGCCGCCGGGCCTCCTCCAGGTCCCAAACCCTGGCCAGCAGCGCCTCGGCCAGCTTGAAGGTCACCCCCACTCCGGCCAGATCCTCGCAGGGATAGGAGCACCCCTCCTGTCGGGGATTCAGCACCACGAAGGCGGGCGGGATCCCGTCCGAGATCCGGTGGTGGTCGGTGACGATGACGTCCATCCCCAGCTCGGTGGCCAGCCTGACCTCCCGATCGGCGCCGATGCCGCAGTCGGCAGTGATCAGCAGCCGCACCCCCATCTCTGCCAGCTTCCGCACTGCCTCCGGGTTAAGTCCGTACCCCTCCTTCGCCCTGTGGGGCAGGTAGGTCACCACATGCCCCTGCAGGTAGGGGGACTCCAGCACCTCCGACAGCAGGGCCGCGGCGGTCAGCCCGTCCACGTCGAAGTCGCCGTACACGCCGATCAGCTCCTCCTCGCGCAGGGCGCGGTAGATCCTCTCCACGGCGGAATCCATCCCGCACATGAGAAAGGGGTCGTGGAGTCCGACCAACTCGGGGTGGAGAAACCGCTCCACCTGCAGGCTGCTCAACAGCCCGCGGTTGTACAGCAGCTGGCGCAGCGGATCAGGCCACGCCTGCAGCTCGGGCGCCAGCCCGTCGGTTATCGGATCCGCTATTCGCCAGGCCCACTCCACCATGCCTTTGCCACCTCTCCGCGATGCCACTGGGCGAATTCTACCAGCGAAAGCCCCTGTTGGGCCACCGCCGCGGCCCATATGCGCTCCCTGCCGCGCGCGAACTCCACGGCCACGGCGCCATTTCGGCACCGGAAGGGGCGTCCTGCGAATCGTTCGACCCTGGAGGAGATGGTCTCCCACTCATTGCTTCGGTACGCGCATAACAGGTCACTATTGGCTCTCATTCCCATCCTTACGGGTACATCTCAACTCCGTCACTTTGAGAAGCCATGCAGCGGCATAATCCGGGATTGACGGCCCTTTCGCCCTCATGCTACATTCCAGATGCTTTCCCTAGGGCGATCATCTTCGTGTGGGCGCCTCGGTTGTCGGGCGCCTTTCTTTCGGTTTCCTGTGGATATGGTTGAAGAGTACACACTGCGACTACTGAATAACCTGGCACCCGTCTTCTCCAGGGTTCCGCCCCCCTATTACGTGGGCACCCTCCTGGGGATCATCAACACCTGTCTCTTCTATCTCCGCTTCGGCAAGGGTCTCAAGCTCTTCCTCCCTTACCTGGCCCTGGGGGCCGGCGCCGCCCTGGTTGGCCTTACGGTCGGCCGACAACTGCCCGACTCCGGACCGATGCTGGGGGAGGTGAACGTAGCGGCAACCACCATAGCCACCTGGGCTTTACTCTTCATTGCACGCTCTTTGCGACTGTGATAGCATGGCCCGACAGGAGGGTAAGCGATCATGAGTCCGGAGCCGATATCTATAGCGCGTGACATATCGATCATATTGATGTGTGTCGCGGGGATAGTCGCTCTGTTGATCCTAATCCTCATCGGTTGGAAGGTTTTCCAACTGGTAACCCTCTTCAAAGCCAAGGCCGAAGAGTACAGCGTTCTTGGCAGAGTACTCTTGGAGCGCGCCCAGCAGACGGCCACGACGGCCGGCGATGCAGCAACCACCGTGAAAGGCTCCGCGGACTTCATCAGCGACACCGTCGTGACCCCCGTGGTCGACGTGGTCAGCGCGGTGGCCGGCGCCAGGGGTTTTGTCAGCGCGCTCTTCCGTTTGCCCAATTCGTCCAGAGACGGAGGTCACACATGAAGTCACAAGAGGGTGGAGCAGGGTTTGTCACCGGCTTCCTGCTCGGTGGGCTCGTCGGCGCCGCGGCAGCGTTGCTGCTGACCCCTCGCAGCGGCGAGGAAGCCAGGGATACCCTGGTGGATAGAGGCATCGTGCTGAAGGTCAAGGCCGAGGAGGTCGCGGCCAAGGCGCGCGAAGAGGCCGACGAGATCCTTTCCCGCGGCAAGACGGTGCTGGAGGATCAGCGAGCCCGCCTCAAGGAGGCCGTCGAGGAGGGAAAAGGGGCCGCCGCCGAGAAGAAGGCCGAGCTCCTCGCGAAGTACCGGGTCGCCAAGGCGACGGGGGAGAGCCCCGAGCCCGAGCCCCCTCTCATAGAAGCACTCGCTCCCGAGCCGCCCCAGCCCGAAGAGGAGCCCGAGTCCGGCACCCAGCAGGGCTGAGCGGGCTATCGCGATCAGCGCCGTACGGCGGACGCCAACCACCAAGGCACCGAGAGTAGGAAGACTTAGTGCGTCTTCGTGATTTCGTGCCTTGGTGCGCCGTTCCTCAAGTCCGTGGCGTAGGGCGGGGTCTTGTGCCCCGCCGCCCGGTGCCTGATGTGCGGGCTGGCGGCTTAGGAACGACGCACTTGGGTGGTGCCGGTCCCACGTCAGCGCAAGTCCCCGATCGCCTTTGGAATGACAGGCAGCAGATCGCTGGCCAGCAGCCGATCCGTCCCGCTGCTCGCCAGCAGCTTCTCCGCGGCCGCTCCATGGAGGAAGACCCCCGCCCGGGCGGCTTCCACCGGCGCCGCCCCCTGAGCCATCAGACCGGCGATCAGACCGGTCAGAACGTCCCCCGTCCCGGCGCTGGCCAGGGCGGGATTGGCGAAGGGACTCACCCATCCGCTGCCCTCCGGGCCGGCCACGACGGTGAAGGCCCCCTTCAGGACCACGATCTGCCCCCACCGGCCGGCCGCCTCCAGGGCCACCCCCCATCGATCGCCCTGGATTGCCTCGGTGGGAAGGCCCACCAGCCGCGACATCTCCCCTGGGTGGGGGGTCAACAGGTGACCGGGGCCGATCCTGTCCCACCACTCAGCCTCCTCCGCCAGGGCGTTCAAGCCGTCGGCATCCACCACGGTGGGCACCCGCGCCCTGCTGCGGTTGGCCTCCAGAACGGCCATGACGAGCCTGGACACGCCCGGGCTTCGCCCGAGACCCGGCCCGAGCGCGAGGGCGTTGCAGTCGGCCAGGAGCTCCCCGATGGTCTGGGCGTTGGCTTCGGCCGGCGCCACCTCCTCCGAGTCGAGCAGCGGCAGGTAGGTGGCCTCGGGAAGCCGAGCGGCCAACGCGGTGCGCTGCCATTCGGGCACCGCCAGGGTCACGAGCCCGCAGCCGGCACGGGCCGCGCCCGCTCCCGCCAGGTAGGGGGCGCCGAGGAAGCTGCGGGACCCTGCCACCACCAGGACCCGCCCAAAACTGCCTTTGTGGCCGTTCAGGGGACGTCGCGGCAGCAGCTCGGCCACCTCCCCGGGCGTCAGCAACTCCCAACGAATCGACGCATAGGTAGCGGGCGGCAATCCTATCCCCACGGGCACCAGTGCCCCGACGTACTCGGCGGCGGGGAAGCGAAGCAGCCCCGCCTTGACGCACCCCAGGGAGATGGTGTGGTTGGCCCGGACGGCCAGGGCCCCGACCTCCCCCGAGTCGGCGTCGATCCCGCTCGGCAGGTCCACGGCCACCACCGGCACCCGATGGAGGGTCGCCTCCTCGTTGGCCATGGAGATGATCCCCGCGATCGGCTCTCGCACCGGCCCGCGGATGCCGATCCCCAACAGCCCATCCACCATCAGATCCGCCTCGGATACCCAGCGGCGGAACAGCCGATCGTCCGCCGGGTCCCCGTGGGTCTGGATCTCCGCGCCACCCTCTCGCAGCCGCTGCAGCACGTCCTCCGAGCCCACCTTCGGTGCCAGGTAGGCCCTGATGGCCCACCCCCCCTCTCGCAGCAGGTCGGCGGCTATGAGGGCGTCTCGACCGTTGTTGCCGGGCCCCACCAGGAACAGAGCCGGCCCGAAGCCCCCAGGGAATAGCCGCTCGATCTCCCGGGCCACGGCGGCGGCCGCGTTCTGCTGCAGCAGATCCAGGGAAACCCCGAGCCGCACCGAGGCCGCCTCGACCTCCCTCATCTCCTGGACCGTGACGATCTTCATGGCTGCCATTTCACCTACCCCTGAGCCACTACCACCGCTCCCTGCCGTAGGGGCCGGTGCCCTGCCGGCCCGCCGCCCCCGCCCCGTCCCTGCGCCACATGGCCTACCCTTGCGCCACCACCACTGCGACGGCATGCTGCCGGCTGTGGGAGAGGCTGACCGACCACGATTTCAGGGCCAGCCTCTCGGCCACCTCCCTGGCCCGGCCGTGCAGCAGCAGCCGTGGCTTGCCGCTGGGCTCCCGCCGCACCTCCACCTCCTGCCAACCGAGCCGCACGCCCAGCGCCTTGAAAGCCGCTTCTTTGGCCGCAAAGCGCGCCGCCAGCGACTCCGCCCTCCCCCGGCACTGGGCCACCTCTTCCGGCGTGTACACCCTCTCCAGCAGCCTCTGCCCGAATCGGGCCACCGCATCCTCGATCCGCTCGATCTCTATTATGTCGATCCCGGTCTCGATCACTGGAGACTCCCAACGACCGTCCTACTATCTGGATCCTTTGCCGATTATAGCACCCAAATCCTTATGCTATAATCGCTTGCCATGAAAGAGGTAACCTTCCTGGAGAAACTGGCCGAGAAGCTCCTGGAGGGCGGCTTCGCTCGGGCGCTGAAGCCGAAACTGCAGCCGGTCCAGATAGCCAAGGCTCTGGCCAGGGAGATGGAACGCAGCCAGGTAGTGGGGGCCGAGGGTCCCCTGGTCGCCAACGACTACCTGGCCTACCTTCACCCCGACGATCTGGCGGCCTTCACCGAGTTTCAGACCAGCCTGGAGCGGGAATTCGCCGCCTACCTTCGAGGTTACGCCGCCCGGCACGGTCTACACACCCTGGCCTCCCCCATGGTGAGGCTGCTTCCCGCGGACCCTGTGGGGGTCCGAGGCCGGGTAACGGTGAAAGCATCCCTCCTCGACGTGGAGCCCGAGTCGGCCACGGCCCGGGAGGAAAAGGCCACCACGTGGGAGGGAACCGTCGTCATGCCCGTGGCGCAGCCCGAGAGGGTGCCCGTTCCCGAGCAGGCAGCCGTCTCCTCGCCCGAGCAGCCCCCTGCCCTCCTGGTCGACGAGGAGGGCGAGCGGTTCCACCTCGAGACCGCCAACACCAGCATCGGGAGGGCGGTTGACAACGACATCGTGTTGGAGGCCGTGGGGGTGTCTCGCCATCACGCTCGCATCCTCTGGGAATCGGAACGGTACCTGCTTCTCGACCTCGGGAGCACCAACGGCAGTTTCGTTTCGGGCAAGAGAGTGACCCGCCACCCTCTCTCCGGCGGAGAGCAGCTCTCTTTCGGCGGCGCCCGCTTCACCTTTCAATTCGCAGATCCTCGGGGATAGGGAGGCACCACCCTGGCCGCGGAAACCGTGATCCTGCTGCTCCGCTTCGCAATTCTACTTGTCCTTTACCTCTTCCTCTGGCAGCTGATCTCCGTGATCTGGAAGGATCTGCGCCGCCCCTCGCCCGGCGAGGAGAAGGCTCTCCCGGCGGTCGGGCGGCTGGTCGTCGTCGATAGCGGGAGCAGCTCCTACGAGCCCGGCCACCGCTTCCCTCTCTTCGGCACCACTACCGTGGGCCGGGGCCCCGATAACAGTCTGGTGCTGAGCGACGGCTTCGTCTCCTCCAACCACGCCATTCTCAGCCTTCGCGACGGAGGCTGGTGGCTGTCCGACCTGGGCTCCCGCAACGGCAGCTGGGTCAACGGCGAGAAGATCGCTGGGGAGGTCCAGCTCCACCCGGGCGACGTCGTCGCCATCGGGCAGGTCAAGCTGAAGCTGGCGCGATGAACGAGCTTGCACTTCCTGCGCGACGAACCCGGTGGACGGAGCTCTCGCTCCTGGTTCTGCCCATCCTGTTCCT
>DAHVXI010000046.1:0-18625 GCA_027356795.1 Chloroflexota bacterium
GAGCCCGAACCCCAGCCGGATCGCCCGATCCACGTCCGCGGGGCCGGCAACACCGTTGGCCACCAGCGATATCGCTTCCCGGGTGAGGGCCGACTGGAGGCGGCTCACCAGGAACCCCTTCATGTCCTTCCGGCACACCACCGGCTCCTTGCCGCATCGCCTCCAGAAGGCCACGGCGGTCTCGATCGCCTCGTCGGAGGTCTTTCGGCCGTAGCCCACCTCGACCAGGGGAACCACGGCAGGGGGATAAAAGAAGTGGCAGCCCAGCACCCGCTCGGGATGGTCGGTCCTCTCGGCGATGTCCCCCACGCTGAGGCCGGAGGTGTTGGTGGCCAGGAGCGCCTCACGCGGAGCAAATCGATCCAGGTCGGCGAAGATCTGCTGCTTGACCGCCAGATCCTCCACCACCGCCTCCAGAGCAAACTGGACCTCCGCGGCGGCCCTCTCCAGGGATGTGGTGGTCTCGATGCGCCCCAGGATGGGACCCTGCTCCCCCTCGGCCAGCAACCCGTTCCTCACCTGGACCTCCAGCCCATCCCGCACCCGCTGCAGGCAGCGCAGCATCGAGGCGTCGCTCCGGCCTACCAGATACACGTGACGGCCAGCCTGGGCCAGGATCTGCACCAGTCCGGCCCCCATGGCTCCCGAACCGATCACCGCAGTTCGTTGAATCTTGTCTGCATCCATCGTGACAATCCTCCTCATCCTTCGTCCGCCGAAGTTTGCACAAGACTACTATAATACGGTGGAAACGGCACCGAAGATGGCGATCCGCGTCCAGTTCCGGTAAGGAGGTACCCGTGGCAAAACAGGTGGTCGTCTACACCCAGACAGCCGGTTGACTGTTCTGTGACAGGGTGAAGGAGTTTCTTTCACAGAAGGGAGTCCCCTACGTCGAGCGGGACGTGCTGAAAGACGAGCGGGCGATGGACGAGCTCTCCGACCTCGGCTACATGACCACCCCGGTGATCAAGGTCGGGGATGAGGTCGTGGTCGGCTTCAACCGCCAGAGGCTGGAAGAGCTGCTGGGGTAGATAGGGGCCGGCACCCGAACGGCCGGGGGCACCGCGCGGAGCGTTGCGGCGAGTAGTGGGTCGCCCTCCAAGTCTAGCCCCGGGCTCGGCGCCGAGGCCTCTCCGCCCGCTCCTTACCGGCCGCTGGCTGTCGCTCCACCAGACTGACGGGAGGCGCTGCCCTCGGCGCCCGCACCAGCGACGCCACGACGCCCACGGCAGCGAAGCCGGTGGCAGCCAGGTAGGCGTCGTGGAATCCCACCATGAAGGCGGAGAGTAGCTCGGGGTTGGTCTTGGACGGAAGGGTGCCGAGTTCTATGGCCCCCAGGCTGCTGGGCCCGCCGACGGTGGCCAGGCTACCGAGCAAGAAGGACGCACTGACGGCCAGGCCAACCACCTGACCCAGGTTCCGCACCATGGAGAGGATCCCCGATCCAATGCCGAGGCGATCCCTGGGCACATCCCCCATGACGGAACTGTTGTTGGGTGCCTGAAACATCCCCTGGCCAAAGCCCAGCAGCAGCAGCCAGTACAGCACCTGGGTGTAGCTGGCGTCGACAGAAAGGCTCCCGAGCAGCAGCAGGGCGACACCGTTGATGGCCAGCCCCACTGACGAGAGGATGCGGGCCCCGATCCGGTCCGACAGCCATCCGCTGATGGGAGCCACCACCGCCAGCACCAGCGCCGTGGGGGTCAGCAGCAGGCCGGCCTGGAGGGGGCTGTAGCCCTGCACCAGCTGGAGGTAGAAGGGCATCAGGAAGGCGTTGGCGGAAATGGCCAGGAAAGCCATAATCCCCGCAACGTTTCCGGCCGTGAAGGTGCGACGACGAAAGAGCGACAGGTCCACCAGCGGCTGCTCCAGCCTCGCCTCGACGACGAAGAAGGCGGCCGTCAGCAGAACGAAGGCGGCCCCCAACAGCAGCACCAGTGGGGAGATCCAGCCGACCTCGGGGCCCAGGGTCAGGGCCATCAGCAGGGCCAGGAGGGCCAGGACGGAAAGGACGGCACCGGCGAAGTCGAAGCGCTGCGGCGATTGCCGCCGACCACCCGACAGGACACGCTCGTTCAGGATCACCCAGGCGGCCGTCGTGCCGATGATCCCGATGGGCACGTTGACGTAGAAGATCCAGGGCCAGCCCAACGAGTCGATCAGCAGGCCGCCAACCGTCGGGCCAAGCGCGAACCCCGCCGCGACCACCGTACCGAGGCTCCCCAGGGCCGTGCCCCGCTGCCAGGGCGGGAAAACCGCGGTGACGATGGCGAAGCCGTTGGCCAGTATCATGGCGGCGCCGACCGCTTGCAGTATCCGGAAGGCGATCAGCTCCTCCGCCGTGCGGGAGAAGCCGGAGAGACCCGACCCGAGAACGAAGATCAGGAAGCCCGCGCTGTACACCCTCTTCCGGCCCACGATGTCCGACAGCCGTCCGAAGGGGAGCAGGAGGACCGTGATGGCCAGCAGGTATGCCTCCAGCACCCACTGGACGAACAGCAGGTTGGTGCGCAGGTCCCCCAGTATGGTGGGCAGGGCGATGTTGACGATGCTGGCGTCCAGGGTCGCCATCAGCACCCCGACGCCGACCGTGGCCAGAACCCACCACTTGTGGTTCTCCCCCCCGAACAGCCGCTCTTCCCGCACCCTCTGCCGATCCTCCTTGCCCAACCACCACCGCCCTTCCACGCAAACCCTATTCCCGCTCTTGACCTCGACCTCTCGTTCCGCCGCCTGCCTTCGGCACGTTGGGCGCCGCGGGGGGAACGGAGCAGGGAAAGTGGATGTAGGCAGATGGCACGGGGACTGCATCAATGTCGTTCAAGAAAGCCGGTGGAAGGTGCGATGACGGATGCGACAGGGACTCTTCACACGCTACGGACCGAGGCCTATCCTCACTCCCGATGACCTGTCCTTCAAAGCCAACGCCGTCCTGAACCCGGGCGTCGCCCTGGTGGACGGAGAGGTGCTGCTGCTGCTGCGGATCGAGGACAGGCGGGGGATCTCCCACGTTCACGTGGCCAGGAGCGCCAACGGGGTGGATGGCTGGCGCATCGCGGAAAGGCCGCTGTTGCAGGCCGATTCGCCGGGGCACCCCTTCGAGGAGTGGGGGTGTGAGGATCCGCGAGTGACGCAGATCTCACCGAAGAAGTGGATTATCGCCTACACAGCCTATTCTCGATACGGCCCCGCCGTCGCCCTCGCGACAACCACGGACTTCGAGACTGTGACCCGTATTGGGATCGTTCTCTCGCCGACCAACAAGGACGCGGCGCTTTTCTCCCGGCAGTTCCACAGCCAGTGGGTCATGCTGCATCGACCGGTCACCGGGGGGCAGGAGCACATCTGGTATGTCAGTTCTCCCGACCTGAAGGATTGGACTCGCCCTGGAGTCCTGCTGCCGCAGCGCAGCGGCCCCTGGTGGGACGGCCTGCGAGTCGGCGTCGGGGCGCCTCCGATCCAGACCGACCAGGGATGGCTGTTGATCTACCACGGCGTGAAGGAGATGGGCGCCCGGCCCGTCTACCGGCTGGGGCTGGCCCTGTTGGACCTGGACAACCCTCGCAAGATGCTGGCTCGTGCCTCCGAGTGGGTATTTGCGCCCGAGACCGATTACGAGCAGCGAGGCCTGGTTCCCAATGTGGTTTACAGCTGCGGAGCCATCGGTCGGGGGGACGAGCTGTGGATGTACTACGGGGCTTCGGACACGGTGATCGGCCTGGCGACCGCCAAGATGACGGATCTCCTCGACTTCGTGCGGGAGAACGACTACCTGCACAGGGTGGGGCGCCAGAAGGGAATGGTCCCGTAGTGGAAGGGCCAACTCAGCGGGTGCAAGGGTTGACGACGGTTGAGGCGGCCGAGCTGCTGAAGCGCTACGGCCCGAACGAAGTCAGGGAAGAGCGAGAGAGCCCCTGGCTGGCCCTTGCCCGCAAGTTCTGGGCGCCAGTGCCCTGGATGCTCGAGGCTGCCATCGTCCTAACGGTACTCCTGGGCAGACAGGCTGACGCCGTGATCATCGCCTTCCTGCTGGTCTTCAATGCCGTGGTGGGCTATGCCCAGGAGAACCGAGCAGGGAACGCCCTGGCATTGTTGCGAAAGCGGCTGGCGATCAACTCGCGGGTGCTCCGCGACGGACGGTGGCAGATGGTTCCCGCACGGGAACTGGTACCGGGTGATGCGGTGCACGTACGTGTCGGCGACATCGTTCCGGCGGACCTGCAGCTGCTCGAGGGCGATCTGCAACTGGATCAGTCGGCCCTGACCGGCGAGTCTCTCCCACGCGAGGCGTCCCCACCAGATACCATCTACTCGGGGTCGGTCGTTCAGCGGGGCGAGGCCACCGGCGAGGTGGTCTCCACCGGCGCCGCAACTTACTTCGGCAAGACAGCTCAACTGGTGCAATCGGCCAGCACGGCGACCCACCTGGAGGCCACCATCTTCAGCATAGTCAGCTACTTGATGGTCATCGACGTGCTGCTGGTGATCGCGGTGCTGGCCTTCGCCCTGCTGGTAGGGGTCCCGCTGTTGGAGGTACTCCCCTTCGCGCTGATCGTTCTCATCGCGTCGGTGCCGGCTGCCCTGCCCGCTACCTTCACCGTCGCTCAGGCTCTGGGGGCAGTCGAGATGGCCAGGCGTGGGATACTGGTCACCCGTCTCTCGGCTATCGAAGAGGCGGCCATGATGGACGTGCTGTGTACCGACAAGACCGGTACCATCACCACGAACCAGCTTTCCCTGGGGACCATCCGCGCCTATCCACCCTTCACCTCGGGGCAACTGCTCGAACTGGGGGCCCTGGCCTCCGACTCGGCCACGCAGGACCCCATCGACCTGGCGATCCTCCAGGCTCGATCGGGCCAAGCCGGCGGGGGTGACTACGAGCGGGTATCCTTTACCCCCTTTGATCCGGCCACCAAACGGACCGAAGCCACGGCTCGACGGGAAGGCGAGAAGGTGCGGATCGTCAAAGGAATGCCCGAGATCGTTGCCTCCCTGTCCAGGGAACCGGTAGGGGATCTGCCCCGGGATGTGGATGCTCTGGCAGCCCAGGGATACCGGGTTCTGGCCGTGGCCGTGGGGCCAGAGGGCAACCTGCGCCTGGCCGGGCTGCTCGGTCTAATGGACCCACCCCGTCCGGACTCGGCGAAGCTGATCGCCGAGTTGGGCCGCCTGGGCATTCGGGTGAAGCTGGTTACCGGGGACACCGCTCCCACGGCGCTGGCCATTGCCAGGCAGGTGGACATCGGCCAGCAGGTGTGCAGCCCTCAAGGGCTGCAGGCCGGAGCGGGGGCAGACCCCACTCGTTGCGACATCTTCGCCGGCGTTTATCCCCAGGACAAGTACAACCTGGTGCGTTCGCTCCAGCAGGCCGGGCACGTGGTCGGTATGACCGGGGATGGGGTGAACGACGCCCCAGCGTTGAAACAGGCTGAGGTGGGAACGGCCGTGGCCAGCGCCACCGACGTGGCGAAGGCAGCGGCCAGCATGGTGCTCACCACTCCGGGTCTGGTCGACATCGTCGGCGCGGTGGAATCCAGCCGCCGGATCTACCAGCGGATGCTGACCTACACTCTGAACAAGATCATCAAGACCTTTCAGGTGGCCCTCTTCCTGAGTCTCGCCTTCTTCCTGACGCGCACTTTCGTGATCACGCCCTTTCTCATAGTTCTGCTGCTCTTCGCCAACGACTTCGTCACGATGTCGATCGCGACGGATAACGTCGGCTATTCCTTGAAGCCGGACCGATGGCACGTTAGCTCCCTGATGGCCTCTTCCGGGTTGCTCGCCCTGGGGGTGCTGGCCGAGTCCTTCCTCGTGCTTTACCTGGCCACCGATGTCTTCCGCCTGGCCATTCCTCAGCTCCAGACCCTGGTGTTCACCATGCTGGTCTTCAGCGGCCAGGCAACGGTCTACCTGGTGAGGGTGCGTGGGCACTTCTGGACGGCTCGCCCCAGTTGGCCGCTGATGATCGCCTCGGCCGCGGACATCGCCGTCGTCACGTTCCTGGCGAGCCAGGGAATACTGATGGCTCCGGTCGCGCTGCCGCTGGTACTGGCGGTCCTGGCGATCGCGGTGCTGTTCATGCTCTTGATGGATCCGGTCAAGCTGACCGTCTTTCGCCCATTTGGGCTGGCGTAGTACTCCGGCACAGAGATTATGAGATGTAGGGCAGGGCGCTCTGCCCTGCCGCCGGCCTACCATCGCCCGCTGGGCGGAGGGGCACAGGACCCCTCCCTACGCTTCGAAATCACCGTGACAGAGCAGTAGGCAGCTATCAGGAAGTCCTTGAACCCTCCGGGTATAGATCGCCGTGTTGCCCCGGAAGATGACCCGGGCGAAAACGTGACAGGGAGTCCCGTCCGCGGCCTTCTGCCAGGTAAAGAAGATCAAGTAGATGATCCTCCCCAACTCCTACTTGCCGTTGCAACTCTTCCCCATGTGGTGGATCTTCACCCGTTCCCCTTGCCCAAGTCGGACTGTTGCGTGTACGATTCCGCCCGCTTCCCCTCGGCCAGGAATCAACCTTCAGCCGGCTGACAGCTGATCGCTGACAGCTGACCACCGCTCAAGGAGGCTCGCCTTGCAGGACGTCTTCAAGTACATGGATGATCACCGCGACCAGTCGCTCCAGGAGCTCTTCACCCTGCTGCGCCAGCCCAGCATCAGCACTCAGAACGTGGGGGTGGTCGAGACCGCTCGAATGCTGGCCGGCATGATGCGGGAAGCCGGCATCGAGACCACAATCTACGAGACCGGCGGCTTCCCGGTGGTGTACGGGGAGCTGCGCGCCCCCACTGCCGCCCCGACCCTGCTGATCTACGGCCACTACGACGTCCAGCCGCCGGAGCCGCTGGAGCTGTGGAACACTCCCCCCTTCGAGCCCACCATCCTGAACGGCCGCATCTACGGCCGAGGCACCGGCGACAACAAGGGACAGCTCTTCGCCCACGTCAAGGCTGCTCAGGCCTTCCTCCAGACCCGGGGGCAGCTGCCCATCAACCTGAAGTTCCTCTTCGAGGGGGAGGAGGAGATCAGCAGTCCAAGCCTTCGCCCTTTCATGGAAAGCCACCGGGAGCTGCTGAAGGCCGATGCCGCCCTCACCGCCGACGCCCCCGGCCACCAGTCGGGCAGGCAGCAGATCAACTGCGGGCTGAAGGGGATGTGCTACGTGGAGATCCGCACCAGGGGGGCCAACAAGGACCTCCACTCCATGCGGGCGCCCATGGTCCCCAACGCCGCCTGGAAGCTGGTCCACGCCCTGGCCTCCCTGAGGGCTGCGGACGGCAGGGTACTGATCCAGGGCTTCTACGACAACGTCCGCCGGCCCAACGCCGCCGAGCTGGCAGCGGTCAAGGCGATCCCCAACGATGCGGCCATCCAGCGGGCACTGCTGGAGGTGGACGAGTTCATCGGGGGGGACGAGATGTACTATCACAACTTCGTCTTCGGCAACAGTTGCAACATCGCCGGCCTCACCGCCGGCTACCAGGGCAATGGGAAGAAGACGGTGCTCCCCTGTCGCGCCTCGGCCAAGATCGACTTCCGGCTGGTCCCGGATCAGACCCCCGAGGAGATCCTGGAGAAGCTGAAGGCCCACCTGAAGAAGGGCGGCTTCGGCGACCTGGAGGTGGAGTTCCTGGGCGGGCTGAACCCCTCCCGAACGCCGGTGGACCACCCCTACGTCCAGACGGTGGCCCGGGCCGTCCGCTTCGCCACCGGCAAGGAGCCGATCCTCAGCCCCAGCATGGGTGGCAGCGGGCCGGACTACCTCTTCACAGGTGTCCTGGGGCTCCCCAGCGTGTGGCTGCCCCTCAGCCCCCACGACTCCAACAACCACGCCCCCAACGAGAGCATCCTGCTGGAGGGCTTCTTCGAGGGGATCAAGATCAGCGCGGCCGTCATGGAGGAGATGAGACAACCTATCTGTACTTCTACTTGCCAGGCCAACAGCATCTTCAGCCAGCCTGTTGACATTTCGTTGGGCCGCCCCTAGAATTGCCGCCATGGTGCAACGAGAGACCCTCGCGCGGCGGCCTTCCAGAGCAGCCGTCGCGTAAGCCAGCGCTGGTCCCCTTTTTCCTGAACCGGTTATTCCCGCACTCTCTCTTCAGCCTGGCCCCGTCTCCTCGTTTCTACCACCTTCACCTGCCGCTGCCATCCCAGGGATTCCGATCGTTGCCGGCATAATCCACTCGTCGATCCTGATCCATCCTCGGTACCAAGGTACAGAACGCTAGGGGAGGAGAAGCACGACCATGGACAACGGTGCATCCCAGGACCAGACGGAGAAGAGCGCTCCCGGCCGCCGACCGTTGACCCGGCGGGACTTCCTCAAGCTCGGCGCCGCCCTCGGCGTGGCGAGCTCCTTTGGCGGACTGCTGGCGGGCTGCGCCGGGGGTTCGACCAGTCAGGCCCCCGCCGGCGCCGCGACCCAGGCCCCGGTCGTCAAGAAGGATCTACCGGCCGAGCAGATGGTCCGTGAACTGGAGCTGGTCGTAACCACCGCCGACTACGACCCGGTCCGCTACGAGTTCGGTCTGATGATCGCCGACAACTGGAAGAAGCTGGGCTTCGGCGTGAAGGTCACCCCCATGGAGTGGTCACGCATCGTCCAAACCTGCCTCACGGAGCACCAATTCGACGCCTTCACCCTCAACTGGGCCGGACAGGCGGAGCGGATCGACCCCGACTTCTTCAGCTACATGGTGCTTCACTCCTCGCAGGTGGGCAAGGGGCAGCAGAACCACAACGGCTATCAGAGCAAGGAGTACGACCAGTACGCCGAGCTTCAGCGCGCCACCATGAATCCCGAGGAACGGAAGAAGGCCGTCTTCAAGTGCCAGGAGGTCTTCGCCAAGGATCAGCCCCATACCCCCATCGCCACCCGCAACCAGCTTATGCCCTACAACGATCGGGACTGGGAGGGCTGGTCCCCTATGATGGGCGAAGGCCTAAACTCCCTCTGGAACTTCGTCAGCATCAAGCCCAAGACCGCCCGCAAGACCCTCAAGTGGGGCTATCCCAGCGACGTTACGACCCTCAACCCCATGGCCGCCCTGGCCAACCACGACTTCCAGACAATGAGGCTGATCTACGACCGGCTGATGCAGATCGACTCCAAGGGCGTGCCTCAGAAGTGGGCCGCAGAGGAGATCAAGAACCTCAGCGACACCAGCGTCGAGATCACCATCCGCTCTGGGATGAAGTTCCACGATGGCAAGCCGGTCACGGCTGAGGACGTCAAGTTATCCTTCGAGTACCCGGCCAAGGTGAAGTCTGGCTACTTCATGGGGATCGTCGAGCCGATCAAGCAGGTTACCGTAGTCAACGACCGCACCGTGCGCGTCGAGCTGAAGCGGCCCTACGCCCCCTTCTTCGCCAACTGCCTCGGCCGAGTCTTCATCCTCCCCAAGCATATCTGGGAAGGGATCCCCGAGAAGGCCGGCCTCACCAAGGCCCAGGACTATCCCAACACCCAGCCCATCGGCAGCGGGATGTTCAAGATGGACTACTGGCGGCGAAACGAGGAGATGAAGTTGGTCCGCAACGACGACCACTTCGCAAAGCCCGCCATCGACGGGATCATCAAGATCCCCTACGCCAATACTCAGGGCATGGTGGCCGGCGTCCAGACCGGCGAGGCCGACTTCGGCGGCTGGTGGATCCAACCGCTGCAGATACGCGAGCTGCAGCAATCGGCGCCGAACGTCAAGGTAGCAGAGGTGAGGGATCACGGCTACTACCACATCAACTACAACATGCGGCGTAAGCCCTTCGATGACGTGGTTGTCCGGAAGGCGCTGGCCCACGCCATCCCCAAGCAATTGATCATCGACCGATTGCTCGAAGGCCATGGTGAGATCAACCACAGCTTCATCGCCCCCGCCAATGAGTTCTGGCACAACCCCAACGTGGAACAGATCGACTTTAGCCTGGACAAGTCCCGGCAGATCCTGAAGGACGCCGGGTACGAGTGGGGCGCCGACGGCCGCATCTACTACCCGGCCGGCAAGACCAACAGCTAGACTTGGAGTGCGGAAGCTTGCCGCCGCTTTCCTTCAGAAGGTAGGGCAGGGCGCTCTGCCCTGCCGCCCTGCCTGACATTGCTCGGCGGGCGGTGGGGCACAGGGCCCCACCCTACATCTTGCATACCCACCATGGCGACCCCGGAGCAGGACTATGAAAGACTCCCACGGGCTTCGAGCCTTCATCCTTCGTCGCCTGGTCCAGATGGTGATCACCCTCTGGGTTCTCACCAGCATTCTCTTCCTGATGTTCAGGCTGCTGCCGGGGGATCCCAGCGCCATGTACGTCGACGCTGCCCTGCCGGTGGAGGCGCAGCAGGCGGTTCGCGAGCAGTTCGGCCTGGACAAGCCGATCTACCAACAGTACTTGATCTACATGGGCAATATCGCCCATGGGGAGTTCGGCCGCTCCTTCTACTACCGAGTGCCGGTAGGAGACGTCATCGTCGACAAACTGGTGGCGACGGTGATGCTTATGGGCACCTCCGTGGTGGTTGCCTTCCTGTTGGGCTCCCTGGCCGGCACCCTCCTCGCCTGGAAACGAGGATCTAGATTCGAGGTCACAGGGCTGATCACCGCCCTCATCTTCCGCTCGGCGCCCGAATTCTGGACCGGCCTCATGGGGCTGATGATCTTCTCCTACTGGCTCCACTGGTTCCCCATCGGAGGCATGAACACCGTCGGGCAGGACCTCACCTCTTTCACCCAGAAGTACCTCACCCTCGACTTCCTGCACCACCTGGTGCTGCCGGTGCTGGTGGCCGCCGGGTACTACCTGGCCACCCCCCTCCTGATCATGCGCAACTCCATGCTGGAGGTGGTGGGCGAGGACTTCGTGGAGATGGCCAGGGCCAAGGGCCTGTCGGAGCGAGCGGTCATGTTCCGGCACGCCATGCGAAACGCCCTGCTGCCGGTGGTCACGGTGCTCACCCTTATGGTCGGCTTCGCCGTCGGCGGAGAGGTGCTGGTGGAGATCATCTTCCGGTGGCCAGGCATGGGCAGAGAGATGGTGCTGTCGGTACAGCGCCACGACTACCCCGTGGCCCAGGCCAGCTTCTTCATCCTGGGTGTTATCGTCATCACCATGAACTTCATCACCGATCTCGTATATGGGTGGCTGGATCCGCGGATCACCTACAGTTGAGTTGATGTAGGGCAGGGCGCCCTGCCCTGCCGCCGTGCTCATCGCCACTAGGCGGCGGGGCACAGGGCCCCGCCCTACGTCAAGATAGGATACTGGGATGGCCCAAGTCGCAACTGACGTGCTAGCCAAACGGCCCCTGCCCCGCCGCAGCCGGTGGAAGGGGGCTCAGCGGGCTCTGAAAGGCCTCACGGACCAGATCGTGGTCCTGAGCAAGGATCGCCTCGGCCTGGCCGGCATGGCAATCATGGGCTTCTTCCTGCTGATGGCGATCTTCGCCCCCTGGCTGGCCCCCCACGACCCCATGGAGACCCTGATGCGGGCCGACGGAACCATGGCCAGGATGGACCCGCCATCCACGGCCTTCCCCTTCGGCACCGATCTGATGGGCAGGGACATCCTCAGCCAGGTGATCATCGGCAGTCGGGTGGCATTGCTGGTGGGGATCCTCTCGGCCGCCATGGTGGTCTTTATCGGCACCAACGTGGGGCTGCTGGCCGGCTACTACGGCGGCAAGATCGACGACCTGCTGATGAGGCTCACCGACATCGTCTACGGGGTGCCCTTCCTCCCCTTCGCCATCATCCTGGTGGCGCTGCTGGGGCCAGGTCTCCCCAACATCATCCTGGCCATCGTCCTGATCACCTGGCGCACCACCGCCCGGGTGGTTCGCTCCCAGGTGCTCACCCTGAAGCAGCGAGCCTTCATCGACGCGGCCCGCATCTCGGGGGCAGGCAACCTCCGGATCCTCTACCTGCACATCGCCCCCAACGTCCTGCCCCTCTCCTTCGTCTACGGCGCCCTCTCCATGGGGTGGGCCATCCTGACGGAGGCCAGCATCAGCTTCCTGGGCTACGGCGACCCCCTGCTGATGAGCTGGGGCAAGATCCTGTTCAACGCCTACGTGGCTCAGGCGGTCACGACCGCCTGGTGGTGGGTTATGGCCCCAGGCCTGGCCATCGTCCTGTTGGTGCTGTCGGGCTTCTTCATCAGCCGGGCCTACGAGGAGATCATCAACCCGCGCCTACGGGAACGGTAATCCTATGCTCGAAGTCCGCAACCTGAAAACCTACTTCAAGACCAAGGCGGGATACGCCCACGCCGTCGACGACGTCTCCTTCACCCTCCAGCCCGGCGAGAACTTCGGCCTGGTCGGGGAGTCGGGCTGCGGCAAGACCACGGCCGCCAAGTCCATCATCAAGCTGCTGCCCCCTAACGGCCAGATCATGGGCGGACAGATCCTGTACAACGGCCGGGACCTGGTGCCTTTGGCCCCGGACGAGATGCAGAAGGTGCGCTGGAAGGAGATCTCCGTGATCTCCCAGAGCGCCATGAACTCCCTGGACCCGGTCTACAAAGTGGGCGACCAGATCGTGGAGGCCATTCAGGCCCACGAGACTGTCGGCCGCGGCGAGGCCCTGGATCGGGCCCGGGATCTGTTCCGGCTGGTGGGCATCGACGCCAAGCGGCTGAACGACTACCCCCACCAGTACAGTGGCGGCATGAAGCAGCGCTCCATCATCGCCATGTCGCTGGCGCTGAACCCGGGGCTGATCATCGCCGACGAGCCCACCACCGCCCTCGACGTCATCGTCCAGGACCAGATCCTGCGGCGGATCAAGAGCCTGCTGGAAACCCACAAGGCCTCCATGATCCTGATCACCCACGACATCTCCGTGGTAGCCGAGATGTGTGACAGCGTGGCGGTGATGTACGCCGGCAAGGTGATGGAGCTGGGCGACGTCATCACCGTCTTCAAGCGTCCCTTCCACCCCTACACCCTGGGGCTGCAGAACGCCTTCCCCAACGTGCACGGGGCCAAGCAGGATCTGATCTCCATCCCGGGCTCGCCGCCGAAGCTGGTAAACCCGCCCTCGGGCTGCCGCTTCGCCGCCCGCTGCCCCTTCGCCCTGCCCCTCTGTCGGGAGCAGGAGCCGGCCATGGTGCAGGTGGGACCCAACCATACGGCCGCCTGCCACCGGCTGGACGAGGTCGAGTGGATGCGGGTGGAGGCCACCAAGAAGGGGAACTGGGACAAAGTAGAGGTACCTTATGGCCACAACGGCCGCTGACGGCAGAATCATCCAAGTTCAAAACCTGAAGAAGCACTTCCCGCTCACCGCGGGGTTCTTCGCCTCCCTGGTGTCGCGCACGCCGCCAAAGAGTCTCAAGGCCATCGACGGCGTCAGCTTCGACATCGGCGAAGGAGAGACCGTCGGGCTGGCCGGCGAGAGCGGCTGCGGCAAGACCACCACCGCCAAGGTGATGGTTCGCCTCTACGAGCCCTCAGAGGGGGAGATCCTGTTCCAGGGAGAGGACATCGGCTACCTGAAGGGCAAGGACCTCAAGCGGTTCCGCAGGAACGCCCAGATGGTGTTCCAGGACCCCTACGAGTCGCTGAACCCACGCTACACCGTGGGCAACACCGTCGAGGAGCCGCTGATCATCCACGGCGTCCGGGACCGAGATGAGCGGACCGAGCGGATCGTGAAGGCGCTGGAGATGGCCGGGCTCCGGCCGGCCGCGGATTACATCGACCGCTACCCCCACGAGATGAGCGGCGGCCAGCGGCAGCGGCTCGCCATCGCCCGGGCCCTGGTGCTGGAGCCCCGCTTCATCGTGGCCGACGAGCCGGTCTCCATGCTGGACGTCTCCATTCGGGCGGGCGTCCTGAACCTGCTCCGGAGGCTGACCGCCGAGCTGGGACTGGCCAGCCTCTACATCTCCCACGACCTGTCGCTGATCCGCTACATGTGCGATCGAACGGCCATCATGTACCTGGGCCGGATGGTGGAGATCGGCCCCACCGAGAGGGTGATCGCGGAGCCCTACCATCCATACACCCAGGTGCTGCTGGCCGCCGTGCCCAGCTCCGATCCGGAGCACCGGAAGGCGCCCCTCCAGATCGAGGGGGAGGTCCCCAGCCCCATCGACCTGCCGCCGGGCTGCCGCTTCCACCCACGATGCCGGAAGGCGAAGCCGATCTGCCGGGAGGAGGACGCCCCCCGAGTCGAGGTGGCCCCTAACCACTTCGTGGAGTGCCACATGTTTGCGTAGCGATCAGCTGTCAGCTACGAAGGAGACAACCATGGCCCACCCCGACCTGACCCGGGTCTACCGATACGTCGACCAGGAAGCCGAGCCGCTGATCCAGGATCTGTGCGACCTGCTGGCCCAACCCAGCATCTCCGCCCAGAACGTCGGCATGGATGAGTGCGCCGGCAAGCTGGCCGCTATGATGAGGGACTCCGGCATCGCCAGCGAGATCCTCCCCACCGAGGGCTACCCGGTGGTCTACGGAGAGCTCCACTCCGGCGACGGCCTGCCCACCCTGGCCATCTACGGCCACTACGACGTCCAGCCGCCGGAGCCGCTGGAACTCTGGAAAACCCCGCCCTTCCAGCCCACCCGCGTCGGGGAGTACATCTACGCCCGGGCCGCCACCGACGACAAGGGGAACCTGGTCGCCACCTTCAAGGCGGTGGAGGCCCTGCAGCGGACCCTCGGCAAGCTCCCCATCAACGTCAAGTTCTTCTTCGAGGGGGAGGAGGAGATCGGCAGCCCAAGCCTGGAGGGCTTCCTGAAGAGCTACAAGGACCGGCTGGCCGGCGCCGACGCCACCATCCTGTGCGATCGTGGGATCCACGAGTCCGGCCGGCCCCACATCTTCCTGGGCAACAAGGGGATCATCAAGGCCGAGCTGGAGCTGCGTGGCCCCAAGCGGGACGTCCACTCCAGCCAGGCCCCCATCATGCCCAGCCCCGTCTGGGATCTCGTAAACCTGCTGCACCAGGTGAAGCCCGACGGCAAGACCGTGGCGATCCCCGGCTTCTACGATGAGGTGGTACCACCCACCCCCCTGGAGCGGGAACTGATCGAGGGCATCCCCTTCTCCGCCGAGGAGTACAGGCGAGACTACGGCCTGGACCGCCTCCTGGTGGAGGGCTCGCCGGCCGACCTGCTGGCGGAGCTGCTGTACAAGCCCACCTTCAACATCCAGGGTATCTTCGGCGGCTACACCGGGTCCGGCTCCAAGACCATCCTCCCCGCCAGGGCCACGGCCAAGATCGACATCCGGCTGGTCCACGCCATGACTGCCGAGGACACCATAGCCAGGGTTAAGGCCTTCTTCGCCGAGCGGGGGATCGAGGCCGAGTTCCAGATCACGGGAGAGACCGAGGAGTACAAGCTCTCCCCCGAGAACCCGGTGGTGCAGACAGCCATCCAGGCCGCCCGGCAGGCTTACGGCCTGGAGCCGGTGGTCTGGCCGATGCTTGAGGGCTCCGGCCCCATGTACCTCTTCCCCGAGGTCCTGGGGACCCCCACCTTCATCATAGGCCTGGGGGCGCCCTTCTCCACGGCCAACACCCACGCCCCCAACGAGAACATCGGGATCCACCACTACCTGACCGGCATCAAGATGATGGCCACCCTGTATGCGATGTACGGCGGCAGGTAAGCCCGCTCATCGCAACCCCATCCTGTCGGGGCAGGTATCGAGACCCGCCCCGATGGCGTTTCAACGGTACCGGCACCCACCCCATCGACGAGGCTGCCCCGAAATTGGCAAGCCGGCTGGCACCCGCGGCCTGCGGCTGTGGGTCAGGAGCGCGGGAAGGGAACCACCCAGACCCAGATCATGAAAACGAAGGCCGAACCACCCGCGATCACGAAAAGATGAAAGATCTCGTGATAGCCGAAGACCCGAGGAAAGGGATTGGGCCGCTTCAGGGCATAGAACAGCGCACCGACGGTGTACAGGACGCCGCCTCCCACCAGCAGACCGATGGCCTCCCAGGGCAGCAGCTGGATCAGCACGGGCGCCGAAATCAGCGCCACCCAGCCCATTATTATGTAGAGCGCCGTCGAGACCCAGCGGGGAAGCCGAAGGGTGAAGACCGCGCCCACCACCCCGACCAGCGCCAGCGTCCAGATCACCGCCAGGAGGGCGACCCGGACCCAGCCGGACAGGACGTTCACACAGATCGGCGTGTAGGTCCCGGCGATCAGCACGAAGATGTTGGCATGATCCAGGGCGCGCAGCACCGTTCGACGCCGGCCTTTCCACCATCCCACATGGTATATGGCGCTGACGGTGTACAGCTCGATGGTGCTCAACCCGAAAACCAGGAGAGACAGCAGCCTGATGGGATCGTCGACGCTCCGAAGCAGCAAGCCGGCAGTGGCGGCGACCGATCCCACAGCCGCGAAAGCGTGGAACCAGCCGCGCAGCAGCGGCTTGCCCTGATTCTTCAGGACCGGCGTCGGGGAATTGCCGTCACCCCTGGGCTCGAATGTCGACTCCACGGATACCCCCAGGGAACGAAGATCTTACCATTCTACTCCCAAGTGCCAGATGCAGGCGGCGTGATATCCCTCCTCCTTCCTTCTCTATGCAAGGCGGATATGGTAAAATACATTCGTGAGCGAACCAAGTGTGGCAAGGGACAAAGAGCGCGGATCTACGGGCGTTATCGACACCCTTTCCGCCGCATACGACACCGTTAACAGGCATCCCTGGATCATTGCCGTTCCTGCCCTGGTCGACCTCTTCCTCTGGCTCGGTCCTCATCTTTCTCTGGCACCTCTGGTGCAAAGGACTGCGGGCCGAATTGCCGCCCCCGTGGGTCTGTCCGCCGACATGCTGCAGACCTACCAGGACTACCGGGAGGGGTTGCTGCGAGCAGGTGAGAGCTTCAACCTGTTCTCCCTGCTGACAACCCACTTTCCAGGCATCCCGAGTCTGATGTCCGGCCGAGAGGGGTTGGGACCGACGGCGACCATGGACAATGCGTGGATGGCGCTGCTGTTGTTCTTGCTGCTGCCCATCACGGGCCTGTGGCTGGCCTCGCTCTACTACGTGATCGTCGGGCGCCCCGTTCGGGGGATCGGCGAGAGCGCAGGCATCCTGTGGGGCAGGATATGGCGGACCTGGGGAAGGTTGGTGGCCTTCCTGCTGCTGGCGATTGGGGTGGGCCTGCTCGTTGGCGTGCCTGCGATGGTGCTGGCCCTGCTGGCCGGGGCGGTTAACAGCTCCCTGGTGGGTTTTGTCGCCGCCTTTCTCTGGGTGACGGCCCTGTGGGTGCAGTTCTACCTGTTCTTCGTGGTCGACGCCATGGTGATCAGTGACGTCGGCCCCCTTCAGGCGATGCGCAACAGCGTCGCCGTGGTGAGGTTCAATCTGGGGCCCACCCTGGGGCTGGTGGTGCTGATCTGGATTATCACCCTGGGCATGCCCATCGTCTGGGACGCTATGGCCCAGAATCCGGTGGGGACGATGGCCGGCATTCTCGGCAATGCCTACATATCCACCGGCCTGGCGGTGGCCAGCATGACCTTCTACCGCGACCGGTTCTTGGCGCTCAGCAATCGAATGGCAGGGGTCAGCGGTCAGGCCAAGGACTGAGGACTAAGGACTGGGGGCTGAGAAGGCAACTCGCACTCTCGGCCCTCGGTCCTCAGTTCCCAGTCCTGGTGACTGGCTTCCGACCTCCCGAATGGGGTCTTGGCAATTATGATTGGTGAAGTAAAGAGCAGCTACAGCGGCTCCGACATACAGGTGCTGGAAGGGCTGGAGGCCGTCCGCCGCCGCCCCGGCATGTACATCGGCAGCACCGACTACCGAGGCCTGCACCACCTGGTGTACGAGGTTGTGGACAACAGCGTGGACGAGGCCCTGGGCGGCTACTGCGACTACATAGAGGTGACCATCCACGCCGACGGCAAGGTGAGCGTGGAGGACAACGGCCGCGGCATCCCCGTGGACATCCAGCCCCAGATGGGCAAGCCCGCCCTGGAGGTGGTGATGACCATCCTCCACGCCGGCGGCAAGTTTGGCAGCGGCGCCTACAAGGTGTCCGGTGGCCTCCACGGCGTCGGTGTGTCGGTGGTGAACGCCCTCTCCAGCCGGATGCGCTCCGAGGTGAAGCCCGGCGACGGATACCTCTACCGGCAGGAGTACGCGCGGGGTGTGCCTCAGGGGCCCGTGGAGATGGTGGGTCCGGCCGAGGGACACGGCACCAGGCAGACCTTCCTCGCCGACCGGACGATCTTCGACGACTCGGATTTCAGCTTCGACATCCTGTCGCAGCGCTTCCGGGAGATGGCTTACCTCACCAAGGGGCTCCGGATCAAGTTCATCGACGAGCGCGTGGACAAGGAGCTCTCCTTCTACTTCGAGGGCGGCGTGGTCTCATTCGTCCGCCACCTGAACAAGAACCGCGCGGTGCTGCACCCCAGGCCGATCTACGTGGAGAAGCAGGTGAACGGCACCCACGTAGAGGTGGCGATCCAGTACAACGACGGCTTCGCCGAGTCGGTCTTCGCCTTCGCCAACAACATCAACACCATCGACGGCGGCACCCACCTCACCGGATTCCGGGCGGCGCTCACCCGTACGCTGAACGATTACGCCCGCAAGTACAACCTCCTGAAGGAGGACGACCCGAGCCTA
>DAHVXI010000049.1:0-36608 GCA_027356795.1 Chloroflexota bacterium
TCGGGAAGAAGAGGCGGACGGCCGCCATCTCTGTGTTGCCCTCCGGTGGCCCGAAGGGCTCCCAGGCATGCGCGACCTCCGTAAGAAGGTCGGGCGTCGCTGCCGGCGAGTCGCCCGGGCGGACCCTCGCGCCGGTGCGGCCGCCCGCGGCTGCAGTTGGGGTGACCGCACGGTGCTCGTCCCGGTTCCACAGTTCGTGGAGTACCGAGAGCGGGGGACGCGTGGCTTCCTGCCAGCCGCCCTGCCCTGCATGGCAAGACTGCAACCGCTCGAGGACTGTGTCCGGGGAACGGTCCACGAAGAACGGGCACCGGTCGGCAGTCTCGCTCCGCTCCTCGGGGCGATCGCAGCACGGGAAGCCGGCGGAGCGTCCGGCCTTATCGTGCCGTTTCCCCTCGCCGGGGGTCCCCGGTCGCGGGGGGCACGGGTCGACGAGGTGCAGCTCGGCAGGCTCCTGGAGCACTTCAGAGTGGTACTGCTCGGACTCGACGGCGTGCGGATCGCGATCTCCAAACGGCTCCAGGGAGCGCTGGAGGGCACGGAGGTGGTGGTCCGCTCGACGGCCGCCCGCGCTACCGTTCAGCCGCCGTCCCCTTCGAGTGCCTCGTGGACCGGGGGGGCTTCATCCGCGGATCGCTCGAACCTCGACTTCGAGTCCCAGGTCACGCCGGCGACGATCGGCGGTGAGAACGGGGATGCCAGGCTGTTGGCCGAGTGCCAGGCATGCCCGATCTCCGAGTGAGAGGCCCGCCTTGCTGGTGGACGGGCGCAGACCGGCGGCAGCTCCGGATGGCCCGCCGCTTTCGACCAGGTTGCGGGGCGGCGCCCGTTCGGTATCGCGGTTGCCCCACTCCAAACTGGTTGACAGAATAGAACATATGTTCTATTCTGTGGGTGGTAGTTGTTGATGGGGTTTTACCGTGCACGTCGGCGATCTTGGCATCGACGCTCACCCCACTTCCTGGCCTGAGGAGCTGGAGGTTTCCTGCGTCTGGCTCCCGCAGTTGCCTCTCCGGGTGGAGCTGCTTCGACACCCCGCCTGGGATGGACGTCCATTGGTGCTCGGCGGCGGGCCAGGTGAGCGCAAGGTGGTACGGCTCTGCTCGCCCGAGGCCGAGCGCGCCGGTATTCACCCCGGCCTGCCATTGCGCGAGGTGCTCTCACTCTGTCGCGATGCTATCGTCCTTCAGCCTGACCCCATGCGCGTCGCTACGGTTCTCGAGGAGGCTCTAAACAGGCTGCGGCGCGTGAGTCCGATTGTCGAGCTGGAGGAAGATTGGCTGTTTCTCGGTCTGCGCGGCCTGCGGGGAGTCTACCACGGTGATCTCGGCCTCCTGGAACGCGCCATTCGCTTCGCCATCCCGCCGCTCTTGCGTCCCCGTATCGGTGTAGCCGGCAGCAAGTTTACTGCCTTGGTAGCGGCACGCACGGCGAAGCCATTCACCCTGCGTGTGGTGCTTCCTTCCGAGACCTCTGCTTTTCTGGCGCCTTTGCCGGTCAGCTACTTGCCGCTCGCCCCGGAGCTGTTGCGGCGGCTGGATCTGCTGGGCCTGCACACGATAGCAGACCTGGCAGCGCTGCCGTTCGCGGCGGTGCAAGCGGGATTTGGCCCGCTCGGTGCTCGTGCCTGGTTGCTGGCCAATGGCCAGGACGATGAGCCGATCGTCCCGCATCGCTTCAGCCCAATAGTGCGTGCCTCGCTCCGGTTTGATGATCCGCTCACCGGCGTTGAAGCGATCTTCGTTGCGATGAATCATCTCCTGGCCCGCGCCTTTGACAACCCTACCCTGCGGGGCAGATCCATCCGCCAGGCCCGGCTGCGGGCGCTCCTCGCCAACGATACTTCTTGGGAGCGGCTCGTTACGTTCAAAGAAGCGATCTCAAGCCGGGAGTCCGCTTATCGCCTGTTCAAGAGCAAGCTGCAGCTTCCAAGCGCTCTGCCGCCGGCACCTGTCGAAGAGCTGTTTTTGGAACTGATGGGCTTCAGCGGCGAGGTAGCCAAGCAGCCCAGCCTGTTCTTGGATCGCACCAGACAGCTGGAACCGATCGCCGAGGCGGCGCGCCAGTTGCGCGTTCGCTATGGCCGTGCTGCCCTGTATTACGCAACGGGGGTGGAATCGTGGTCGCGTATCCCCGAGCGCCGCTGGGTGCTCGTGCCCTGCGACCCCTGAGCACACCTACCTCCCTTTGGGTCGGTGCCGACGCTGCCGCGCGCCCGCTGGCGGTGAGAAAAGGCCGTTGGTCCAGACCCCGGGCGGTAGCTCGTGTCCAGGACCACTGGCGCATCGACGACGAGTGGTGGCGCGATCGTCCCATCTCGCGCCTCTATTACACCGTGGTGCTGGAAGGCGATATCCTCCTCACCCTCTACCACGATCTCCTCACCGACGCCTGGTTCGAGCAACGAGGCTAGGGGATGGGGGTGGGGTACGTAGAACTTCACATGCACACCTGCTACTCGTTTCTGGACGGCGCCTCGCGACCCGAGGAGCTGGCTGCCAGGGCAGCCCAGCTTGGGTACGAGGCCCTCGCCGTCACCGATCATAACGGTCTGCACGGTGTCATGGAGTTCGCCCTGGCGTGCGCCGCCGTCAACGTCCGGCCGATCACCGGTGTGGAGCTCACCCTGCGCCACGGCCTCCTCGATACCCTCTCCGAGTCGGTGCATTTGACGCTTCTGGCCGAGAGCAGCCGTGGTTATGCCAACCTCTGCCGTCTGATCACCGAGGCTCACCGCTCCAGTCCACGGGACGTCATAGCGCTCGATCCCTCGTTCCTGGAGGGTCACACGGAGGGTGTGATCGCCTTATCTGGATGCCGGTCCGGCGAGATCGCTCGCCTCGTCGATGCGGACCGCTTGGACGAGGCCGCCGAGGCAGCTTGCCGTCTGGCGGATTGCTTCGGCCGGCGCAACACCTTCATCGAGCTGCAGCACAACCTGGTCCGGGGGGACACGCGTCGTGTTGCCCGCCTGGCTGAGCTGACCGCTCGCCTTGGCCTGGGGATAGTTGCCACCGGGAACGTGCACTACCACAGCCGGGCGCGGCACCGCCTTCAAGACTCGCTGGTGGCGGTGAGGCACCACACCACCCTTGAAGCCTCACACCAGCTTCGCCGTCCCAACAGCGAGTTCTTCCTTCGCCCACCGCAGGAGGTTGCGGCCCTTTTCGCCGCCTGTCCGGAGGCGGTTGCCAACACCGCTTTGATTGGTGAGCGGTGCAGGGGCCTCGATCTCACCGACCGTGACAAGATCGGCTACGAGTTTCCAAGCTTCGTACGCAAGGCCGACGAGCGGGAGGAGTCCGCGGATGAGGTTCTCGCTCGCTACTGCTGGTCGCGCTTTGGCGAGCGCTATCCTTCCGACCCGACCGACCCGATGCTCGTCGAAAGGGCGCGAAATCAGCTTGTCGAGGAGCTTCGGCTGGTCGGCAAACACCGGCTGGCAGGCTTCTTCCTCATATACCGCGATCTCCAGGCGCTGGCCACGGAGGTTGCCCGGGAGGTGCGTGGTGCCGGCACCGTCCGCGGTGCCTCCGGCCTGCCCCCGGGTCGAGGTCGTGGGTCCTCCGTCAGCTCCATCATCTGCTACTTGATCGGCCTGTCGCACGTCGATCCGGTGAAGAACCGGCTGTTCCTTCACCGCTTTCTCAACGAGGATCTTCAGGCGGTGCCGGATATCGACCTGGACTTTCCGCGCGATATCCGTGAGCGGCTCATCCTGCGGGTATACGAACGATATGGCCATGACCACGCCGCCCTCGTTTGCAGCTTCGCCACCTATCACCTGCGCAGCGCGGTGCGCGATCTCGGCAAGGTGCTTGACCTGCCTCCCGCGGCCATCGACAAGCTCGCTCGACTGTCGGAGGGAGGGGAAGCGAGCTCGATTCGCACGGAGCTGGATCGTCTCCCGGAGTTCCAGGGCCAGGCCGAGGGCCCCCTTTGGGGTTACCTGGTGGACCTGGCAGAGCAGATAGATGGCTTTCCACGCCACGTAGGCCAGCACGTGGGTGGGATGATCATCTCCTCCCGCCCGTTGATCGAGCTGGTGCCGGTGCAGCCGGCCGCCATGGAGGGGCGATTCGTCTGACAGTGGGACAAGGACTCCTGCGACGACGCACGCTTCATCAAGATCGACTTCCTGGCCCTCGGCATGCTCTCACTGGTGGAGGAGTGTCTGGAGCTGATCTGGGAGAGCCGCGGTGAGAAGGTGGACCTCGGCGCCGTTTCCTACGAGGATCCTGCCGTCTACGACGCGGTCTGCCGGGGGGACACGGTTGGCATGTTTCAGATCGAGAGCCGGGCACAGATCCAGATGCTACCGCGTACCCAGCCCCGAAATCTGGACGATTTAGCGGTCCAGGTAGCCATTGTTCGCCCCGGCCCGATCGTTGCCAACGCGGTGAACCCATACGTGCGGCGTCGCGAAGCGCAGCGCCGGAACCCTGCCTATCGGCCCCATGCTGACCACCCGCTGCTCGACGATCTGCTCAGCGATACCCTGGGTGTCGTGCTTTACCAGGATCAGGTCCTGGAGGTGGCGATAGCCGTCGGGGGGTTTACCCCCGGCCAGGCCGACCAGTTTCGCCGTGCCATGAGCCGCCGTCGCTCTCACGCCGCCATGGAGAAGTTCCGCGAGAGTTTTCTCAGCGGTGCTCGTGCGAAGGGTGTGGCAGCAGAGGTCGCGCAATCGATCTTCGAGAAGCTCCTCGGATTCTCGGAGTTTGGCTTTCCGAAGAGCCATGCGTATGCTTTTGCCATCCTGGCGTACCAGTCCGCCTGGCTGCGGCACTACTACCCTACCGAGTACTACGCCGCGCTCTTCAATAACCAGCCCATGGGCTTCTACTCACCCCACGTGTTGGTCGGGGATGCCAAACGTCATGGGCTTTCGGTGATGCAGGTGTCGATCAACCGCAGCGCTGCCGGCTGCAAGCCGAGGGATGGGCACATCCTGCTGGGTCTCACGACCGTGCAGGGTATTGGCGAAGATGTGGCCGGGGCCATAGTTGCCGAGCGCGAGCCGAACGGTCCGTACCGATCGCTGAACGATTTGCTCCGACGAACCGGCCTCCCCTATACCGTGGTGGAGAAGCTGATCACCGTGGGCGCGCTCGGAGAGTTCGGCCTGAGCCGCCGCGAGCTCCTCTGGCAGCTCGGCTTGCTCGTGCCGCAGTTCCACGCCTCACAGCCAACGCCCGGCGTCGAGCGATTCCAGGCGCGGGGCCCGAGACGTGGAATCCACAGGCAGCGGCAGCTCGCCCTCGATCTGCCCATCGATCAGGACATGGTTTCCCTGAAAGAGATGAACGACTGGGATCGCATGGTGGCCGACTACAGCGTGCTCAAGCTTTCGCCCAGCTTTCATCCGCTTGGGCTGCTGCGCAATCGTCTGCCGGGGGATATCCTAACCTCGGCCGGTCTGAGGAGCCAGACGGACGGCTCCCGCGTTCGCACCGCCGGGCTGGTGGTATGCCGCCAGCGGCCTGGAACCGCCAAAGGATTCCTCTTCCTCCTGTTGGAGGATGAGACCGGCCTGACCAACGTAGTCATTCGCCCCGACCTGTACGATGCGGAGCGGAGCGTACTTCGCGGCGAGCCCTACCTGTGCTTAGAAGGCAACATCCAGATCAGTTCGGGTACCCTCAACCTCCTGGCAGTTCGGGTTACCCCCCTTGCCGAGGTGATAGGTGCCCTCCTGCCACGGCCGCTCCTCCGGCAGTCGTACCCGGGCAACCCCAACGATCCGCCCGAGGCGGACGTCGTGCTGCCTGTGGAGGCGACACCTTCATTCCCATCTTCTCCGGAACCGAGGAGGCTCGATCTGGCTACCCCTCCAAGCCACAATTTTCGTTGAGACAGACGGATTCCGGGATTCACGAGGTCGCGCCCACGGCCTTCGCCAGGGACGTGAGATCGCCGCCGGTCGAGTACATGATGCCCGCCTTCCTGGCATAACCTTCCGCGACGGGGCTGTGGCCGCGTCCGAGGATCACGGCATCGGCAGGGCGAGTTACGGCCGGACATCCTGGGGCAGGCGACTGATGACGGCCTCGTAGACCTCTCGGGCGAGGGCGAGAGCCTCCCGGGCTTCAGCAACCGGCGGCTCTTCGGGCTCTCCTGGATAACGAAATCTCCAGGCGTAGCCGGTCAAGGGCACGGCAAGCACTGGGTCATGCGGCATGCAACAGCCTCCCCTCACGCACGACAGTGGCCGGAAGCGAGGCAGCCAAATGAAGCCGGCTCTCGAAGCGCTCCTCGGTCCAGACCAGGATGTCCGCGGCCGTCCCTGTGCCTCGAAGCGCTTGATAGGCAAGCTGGCTGCGTTTGCGCTCGTCTGGCGCCGTATCGGGGACGACGACCAGCAGGTCGAAGTCGCTATCTGGCCCGTAGTCGCCGCGCGCCTTGGAACCGAAGAGGTAGATGCGCTCCGGCTGGTAGGCGTCGATCAGACGCTCGACGATGCCAGAGTGCGCTTCTCGGGCTGATCTGGCCCGCAAGCTTGGGGTGACCTGCCCTCCGTGTCAACTCAAATGAAAATGTTACCGAGAGGGCCGTTTTGGGAGTAGTTGACGGCGGTCCTCGATCCTCTTACAATGCGTAAGAACCACCCCTTACACAGGGGGAACCGTCCACCACCTTCGGAGAAGGGGAATGGTCGAAGAGGGAACCGGCAACGGAGCCAGTCGTGCAGCCACCGTTCGGGCCTTCAGGCTCGGCGGAACCGGCCTGGAGCGGGTGCTGGGCGAGCTGGAGGCCGCCGTCATGGAGGCGGCCTGGCAGCTGGGCGAGGCCTCCGTCCAGGAGGTGTGCGACGTCCTCGGCCCGGAGCACAACTACAAGACCGTCATGACCGTCATGAACCGGCTGGTGGAGAAGCGGCTGCTCGCCCGACACCGGGTCTCCAAGGCCTTCCTCTACTCGGCCCTGGAGAGCCGCCAGGCCTTCCTCGATCGGGTCTCCCGCACCGTGGTTGCCGGATTGGTGCACGACTTCGGCGCTTCGGCCATCGCCCAGTTCGTGGACGTGGTGGACGAGATGGCTCCGGAGGAGCTGGCGACGCTGGAGGAGCTGGTCCATCGCAGGGTGCAGCGGGGATGGAGAGAATGATCGCGCAGGCCAGGCCCCTCCGTCTCCCCGTCAGCTCCTTCAAGGCCGTGTTCATCCTGGGGTTGGCCCTGGGCATCCCCGGACTGGGGGCGGCCGCGGTGCTGTGCCAGTCGGTACTGATTCCCCTGGCCTCCGCCTGCCTGCAAGCCTGCGCTCGGGATCCGATGCTGATGCATCTGGCCCGGGGCGCTGCGGCCCTCGCGGTGGCGATCATCGCCAGCGGGCTGGCCGCCGGCCTGTTGGTGATGGGAAGCCAGATCCGATCCACCCGACGGCTGGTGCACCGGCTGGAGTCGCGAGCATCGACGCCCCCACGGCGGCTGGTACGGCTGGCGGCGCAGTTGGGCGTCGGGGGCCGCCTCACCTACGTCCTGGACGCGGCTCCCTACGGCTTCTGCTACGGTTTCCTGTCGCCCCGCATCTGCCTCAGCTCCGGGATGGCCCGCACCCTCACCCGGCGGGAGCTGCGGGCAGTGCTGCTCCACGAGGTCTCCCATCTGCACCACCGGGACCCCCTGAAGGTGCTGATCAGCCGGATGATGGCCGGCGCCCTCTTCCTGCTGCCGGTGGCGGCGGAGCTGCGGGACCGATACCTTCTGGACAAGGAGCTATCCGCCGACGCCGAGGTGGTGGAACGGCTGTCGCCCCGTCCCCTGGCCGGCGCGATCCTCAAGATCTGCCGCAGCGCCGCCCACCGGCCGGTGTCGGAGCTGGCGGCGGCGGCGGTGGGGCCCTTCAGCGTGGTGGGCGAGCGGATTCGGCATCTGACCGAGCCGGCGCATCGGCGAGCTCCCCTGGGGCGGTGGAAGATCGTGGCGAGCCTGGCGGCGGTGGCAGTGGTGCTGGTGACATCGGTGGGTTCCGGGTACGCCGCGGAGCGGTCGGCCCCGGCCGGGGGCAGCTGCTGCGCGGGCAGCGCCAGCTGCATTCTGCCCGGTGGTGGCCTCGGGCAGCCCCAATAGCGACCCTCACTGATTTGCTCGATAGTCTTACACAGCGTAAGAGAATAGGAGGTTTCCATGGGCAAGCACAAAGGCAGACAGGGAGACTACGGGGAGCCGGCGGGCGGCAGGGACCGGTCCGACCGGTGGGAGGACAAGCGACGGCGCTTTGCCGACGAGCGGCGGGGAGGCAGCGGCCTCAGCCCCCGCTTCTACGTCACCGTTGGCGTCGTGGCACTGGTGATCGTCTTCGTCGGGCTGATGACCTTCCGCAACAGCGGCACCACCACCCCCACCGCCGCCGCGGCGGTGCTGCAGCAGGTTCCGGCCTCCACGGCCGCTACCGAGAACGGCAAGGTCGGGATCACCGTGCAGGAGGTAACTCAGAAGAAGCTGGTGGCCTGGGACTACAAGAAGGGCAACAACACCACCCCGTTGCTGGCCTACACCACCCCCTCCGGCGTCGTGAAGGTCGCCACCCGAATGTGCGAGCCCTGCAACTCCACCAACTTCCACCTGGAGGGCAACCAGCTGGTCTGCAACGCCTGCGGTTCCCGTTGGGATCTGGAGAGCTCCAGGGGGATCTCCGGCGGCTGCCAGGCCTATCCACCCGAGGTGCTGCCCAGCAGCGTGGTGGACGGGAAGATCACCGTGGACGAGCAGAAGGTAGCCACATGGAAGCCCAGGGTCTAGCCATGCGACTGAGCACCATATCCCTGAACAACCTGCGGCGACGGCGAGGCAAGGCGCTGCTGCTGGTGTTGGGGCTGGCTGTGGGGGTCGCCACGGTGGTCAGCATGCTGGCCATCACCACGGCCCTGCGCGCCGACACGGAGCGGAAGATCGACCAGTACGGCGCCAACATCCTGATGGTGCCCCGATCCGACGACCTCTCCCTCTCCTACGGGGGGGTGGCCGTGGGGGTCAGCACCGCGGTCCAGGAGTTGAGCGCCGCCGACGTCGCCTCCATACGAACCATCAAGAACGCGGAGAACATCAGCACCGTCGCCCCGAAGCTGCTGGGGGCAGCGGAGGTGGGGGGAACCCGGGTCCTTCTGGTGGGGGTCGATTTCCCCGAGGAGCTGAGGCTGAAGCGGTGGTGGACTTACGAGGGCCAGAAGCCCGAGGGACCCGACCATCTGATCCTGGGCCAGGAGGCGGCCCAGCGGCTGAAGGTGGGGCCGGGGAGCCCGCTGCAGATCCTGGGTCGCCCTTTCACCGTGGCCGCCGTGCTGAACCCCATCGGCAACCAGGAGGACGGGCTGATCTACGCCGACCTGGGCGTCGTCCAGGATCTGTTTGGCAAGCCCGGCAAGGTTAGCCTGGTGGAGGTGAGCGCCCTCTGCTCCACCTGCCCCATCGAGCAGATCGTGGAGCAGATCGGGGAGAAGCTGCCCCAGGCGAAGGTGACGGCCCTGGCCCAGGTGATGAAGTCCCGAGAGCAGACGGTGGAGCAACTGGGCAACTTCTCCCTGGCGGTGTCGGCCGTGGTGCTGCTGGTCGGGGGGCTGGTGGTGCTGACCACCATGATGTCCAGCGTCAACGAGCGAACCCGAGAGATCGGCATCTTCCGGGCGGTGGGCTTCCGCAAGAGCCACGTGGTGCGGATCATCCTGATGGAGGCGCTGCTGCTCAGCCTGATGAGCGGACTGGTGGGCTGGACCGTGGGAACCCTCGGCAGCTCCATCATAGCCCAGCGGGTGGCGCAGCTGGAGGCACCCGTGTCGTGGGATCCGCTGCTGGCCGGGTGGGCCCTGGGGCTGGCGCTGCTGGTGGGGCTGCTGGGCAGCCTCTACCCGGCCCTGCGGGCCTCGGCCCTCGATCCGGCGGAAGCGCTGCGAAGCATTTAGCAATCAGCTATCAGCTGTCAGCCATCCCGGACGAACTGAAGGCTGATGGCTGATAGCTCCAGGAGGAACAGATTGGCTCTAATCGACTTGCGGCAGGTGAGCAAGAGCTACACCAGCGGTGGGCTGCCGGTGGCGGCGCTGAAGGCGGTGGACCTGCAGGTAGGAGAGGGGGAGATGGTGGCCATCATGGGCCCCTCCGGGAGCGGGAAGAGCACGATGCTCACCGTCCTGGGGGCCATGAACCCGCCCACCTCCGGCGTGGTCATGATGGACGACATCGACGTCTACGCCCTCTCCTCGGAGCGGCGTGCGGACTTCCGCCACGAGTATCTGGGGTTCGTCTTCCAGCAGCAGCACCTGGTGCCCTACCTGACCGCCCTGGAAAACGTGATGCTGCCCATGGCCATCAGCCGATGCCCTCACCGGGAGCAGGCGGAGATGGCCCAGGCGGCCCTGGAACGGGTGGGATTGGGCGACAAGGACCACCGGCTGCCCAGCCAGCTCTCCGGCGGTGAGCAGGAGAGGGTCGCCATCGCCCGGGCCATCGTCAACCAGCCGCCCGTCATCCTGGCCGACGAGCCGACGGGCTGCCTGGACACCCAGACGGGGGCCGAGGTGATGGAGCTGTTGAGGACCCTGAACCGCGAGGGGCTAACGGTGCTGGTGGTGACCCACAACCCCGAGAACACCCGCTACGTGCAGCGGACCGTCCGGCTCAAGGACGGCCGGATCGACGGCGACCAGCCGAACCACCAGGACGAGCCCGAGGGGCTTCAGCAGCCGGCGAAGGCAGGAACAGGGCGTTCGTAAGGCCACGGATTTGGCGGGCCGCATCCACCAGGGCTCGGAACACCGCCTCCATCTCCGGCGCCTCGCCGGGACGCTCGGGGTGGCACTGCACCCCCACCAGGAACCGCCCGTCCGCGCTCTCCAGCCCCTCCTGGAGCGCTCCGCCCCCTCGGGGCGATGGTGGGTGAGGGCCTCGGGCCTCTCCGTGGGGATGTCCTGGAGCAGCGTGCCCCCGAGATAGACGTTGAGGAACTGGAACCCCCGACAGATGCCGAGCACCGGCAGCCCCTGCTCCAGGGCGAAGCGCAAGGCCTCGGTCTCCCGCCGGTCCCGCACGGGGTCGGGCGGCTGGCACTCCGCCCTCTTCTCCACGCCGTAGAGATCCGGATCCACGTCCACGCCGCCCGTCAGCATGAGGCCATCGACGTCTCGAAGCTCGGCCTCCCAGCAATCCGACTCACTGGGCAGAGGAACCGGCTCACTCCCGGCCCTCCTCACGGCCTCCAGGTAGTTGTCGCTGACCCTCTCCCCGGGGGTAACCCAGGTCACTCCGATGCGGGGCGCCCTGGGGTCGCCGCTCTCCGATGCCATCTATCGCCCCTGCCCTTTCCAGCGGGGCACAAGACCCCAGCACTAGCTGTTGCCTGGCCCTCGCCATCACCCCTCCCGCTCCACCAGCCAGAGGGCGATGGACAGCGCGGCCCCACTGAAGACACTCAGCACCGCCACGTCCAGAGCGAGGGGATAGTTGTAGTAGTTCAGCAGCACCCCCCGGACGGCGTGGACCCCGTAGGAGAGGGGGTTCGCCACCAACAGGGCGCTCAACCATACCGGCAGGTCGTTGGTGGGGAACATCGCCCCCGAGAGCAGGAACATCGGCATCACCACCATGTTCTGGATGCTGCCGAAGCCCTCGAAGTCGGTCATCCGCACGGCGATCACAAGGCCCAGGGAGGTCATGGCTATGGAGGTGAGGAACATCAGCGCCACCCCGGCCACCACCGAGGTGACGGTCAGGGGAACGCCGGCCAGGGGCGCAAAGGCCAGGACGATTATCCCCTGGAGGGTGGCGGTGGAGGCCCCGCCCAGCGCCTTGCCCAGCAGGAGGGAGGAGCGGGGGATGGGGGCCACCATCACCTCCTTGAGGAAACCGAACTCTCGGTCCCAGATGACCGATATGGCCGACTGGAGGGAGGCGAAGATCAGCGCCATGGCGATGACGCCGGGGAAGATGAACTGGGTGTAGTTCATGCCGGACACCGGCACGAAGGACTGGCGCAGCCCGAGGCCCAGGGCGAAGAGCCAGACCACCGACCGGACGATGGAACCGTACAGCCGGGTGGGTTGCCGGCGGAAGCGCACCAGGTCGCGCTGCCAGATCATCCATACGGCCTCCGGGTCGAACATCCCCAGGGCAGCCGCGACCACCCCCTGGGGACCCCTGCCCCTTCGGGTTTCCACGGAAACGCTCATCGCTTTATCCTCCCTCGTTCCCGCAGCCGCGACTTCAGCCGGTCGGCGCTCCCTGCCTCCTCGTCCCGGATCGCCTTGCCCGTGAGGCGGAGAAAGACGTCGTCCAGCCCCGGGCTGCGCACCGAGACCGTTCGCACCGGCACACCGAGGCTGCTAACCAACCGGGGTACGAAAGACTCCCCGTTCTCCACCTCGAAGGTGAGGTGGCCGTCCCGCTGGAGGATCTCCTCGACCCCCAGCCGGGTCGAGATCTCCTGGCGGGCGCGCTCGTCGTCGGCCGTGGAGAGGGTGACCACGTCGCCACCCACCATTCGCTTCAGGGCCGCCGGGGTGTCCAGGGCGATGATGCGGCCGTAGTCGATGATGGCGATGCGGTCGGCGTTCTCCGCCTCGTCCATATAGTGGGTGGTGAGGAAGATGGTGATGTTGTGCTTCCGCCGCATCTCCCGCAGGTACTCCCAGACGTAGTGGCGGGTCTGGGGATCCAGCCCGACGGTGGGCTCGTCCAGGAAGAGCACCCGGGGCAGGTGGAGCAGGGCCCTGGCGATCTCCAGCCGCCGCTTCATGCCGCCCGAGAAGGTGCGCACTACGTCGGACCGGCGATCCGCCAGGTCCACCAACTCGAGCATCCGCTGAATCCGCTCCTCCCGCTGGCCGCGGGGGACGTGGTAGATCATGGCGTGGTAGCGGAGGTTCTGATCCGCCGTGAGGTACTCATCCAGGGTGTTGTCCTGGAAAACGATCCCGATGCCAGCTCGGACGGCGGCGGCCTCGGCGACCACGTCGTGGCCGACGATGAGGGCGCGGCCGGCGGTGGGTTTCAGGAGGGTGCACAGCATCTTGATGGTGGTGGTCTTGCCGGCCCCGTTGGGGCCCAGGAAGCCGAAGATCTCGCCGGGGCGCACCTCGAAGGAGACGCCGTCCACGGCGGCGATCTCGCCGAAGCTCTTCTTCAGCCCCTCGACCCGGATGACCGGTCTCTCCACGAAGCCCTGGTCAGAAAGGATCGCCATGTTTCACTTCCCGTTGTCGCTGGCAGGGGACTCCAGCGCCTCGCGCAGGCTCTGCAGCTCGTCCGCCAGGCGGCCCTCCAGGATCCGCATCTGCTCCAGGCGGGCTCGCACCTGGTCGAGCTGCTCCTGGGCGATGGCGAGCGCCTTCTCCAGGTCGGCCCGGCGGCTCTCGGGGTTCGACTCCCTTTGAGCAGCCCGCAACAGCGCCGCCCGGGACTCCTCGGCCTCCAGCATCCGCTTGATCTCCTTGAGGGAGAGCCCCAGCAGCTCACGCAGCTCCAGGATCCGATCGATCCGGAGCAGATCCTCTTCCGTGTACAGCCTCATGCCGCCTTCCAGCTTGACGCTGGGTACCAGCAGCCCTATCTCCTCGTAGTAATGAAGGGCCCGATGGGTGAGTCCGGTGCGCCCCACCACGTCGCCGATCTGCAGCAGGCTCGACATCCGCCACCTCCGCTCCGAGTGTCCGGCGCCAGCATAGCTACTTCTTACGTAAGAGTCAACAGCTCACGTAAACGTAAGGTGCTCGTTCGCGGGCCAGCAGACATAGAACGGCACAGTTGTTGCCTCCCTGCCGCCCGAGCCAAGAGGCTCATCGTGGCGGCCATCTACGCCGTCGTAAGTCTCGCGCCGCCCATGTCTTCGGTGATCGCCTCCCCGGTGATAGCGGGGGTGTTTCTGGTGCTGGGGCTTATCTTCGCGGCTATCGGCTGGTTCGTGCTGCGGATCCGGCCGCTGGAGCGCACTCAGGAGACCGTGAGGGCCGCCCGAAAAGTAGCCTCTCGACCGAACTCAGTAGCCGCGGGTCGCCCCTGACCCGCGGAGTCGGCGGACGTGCCTCGGTAGCCGCGGTTTTCAACCTCTTCCCGACTGTAGTACCCTATGCTCCTCACCGGCGACGTAGGCCTATTCCACCAACCAGCTGCAGGACAACCTGCAAGGCTATTCTCATGGAATGGGGTGATACAGACTCATGCCCTACGGATTCAACGGCAAGCTTCTGCGGGTAAACCTGTCGAGCCGCACCATCCTTGTCGAGGAGCCCGACGAAAGCTTCTACCGGAGCTACTTCGGCGGCACCAACTTCATCGCCTACTACCTCATGAAGGAACTCAAGCCCGGCGTCGATCCCCTGGGACCGGAGAACAGGCTCATCTTCGCCACGGGCCCCGTTACCGGCGCCCCCCTCGCCGGTAGCGGGCGCAACGGTGTCGGCGCCAAGTCGCCCCTGACCGGAGGATTCGGCGATTCCCAGGGGGGAGGCTACTTCGGGGCAGAGCTGAAGCACGCCGGCTTCGACGCCATCATCGTGGAGGGCCAGTCAGAGAAGCCGGTTTACCTGCTGATAGTGGACGGCAGGGCGGAGATCAAGGACGCCAGCTCCCTCTGGGGCAAGACGACGGCCGACACCGAGGCCGCCATTCGACGGGAGGTGGGCGAGGACAACCTGCGTTTTGCCACCATCGGTCCGGGCGGTGAAAGACTCGTCCGGTACGCCGCCATCCTGAACGACGTGACCCACGCCGCGGGTCGCACCGGCATGGGAGCCGTGATGGGCTCCAAGAAGCTGAAGGCTATCGCGGTGCGGGGCAAGGGCGGACCGGCCATGGCCGACCCGGACAAGATCCGGGAGCTGAGCAGGTGGATGGTGGCCAACTGGAACAAGTACGCCTTCGCCCTGAACGACCTCGGTACCGCCAACGGCGTCATGGGACTGGACGCTTCGGGGGGTTTGCCGACGCGCAACTTCCGCGAGGGCTCCTTCGAGAGGGCGGAGAAGATCAGCGGCGAGGCCATGAAGAACACCATCCTGGTCGGCCGCGGGAGCTGCTACGCCTGCCCCGTGCACTGCAAGCGAGAGGTCAAGGTCGGCGAGCCCTGGAACGTGGAGCCGCTGTGGGGCGGCCCCGAGTACGAGACCATAGGCGCCCTGGGCTCATGCTGCGGGATCGGCGACCTGGGAGCCGTGGCGAAGGCCAGCGCCCTCTGCAACGCCTACGGCATCGATACCATCTCCACCGGTGCCAGCATCGCCTTCGCGATGGAGTGTTTCGAGAACGGCCTGCTCACTGAGAAGGACACCGACGGGCTGAGGCTGACCTTCGGCAACGCCGAGGCGATGGTGCAGATGGTCGAGATGATCGTCCAGCGTCGGGGGCTGGGCGACTTGCTGGCGGAGGGGGTGCAGCGCGCGGCCGCCCAGATAGGTGGCCGGGCGAAGGACTACGCGATGCACGTCAAGGGGCAGGAGCTGCCCATGCACGAGCCCCGCTTCAAGAAAGGTCTCGGCTTGGGCTACGCCCTGTCGGCAACCGGTGCCGACCACGTGCACAACATCCACGACCCGATGTACGTCGGCCCTGGGGCCAGCCTGGAGCGAATCAAGTCGATGGGCATCCTGGAGCCGGTGCCCATGGAAGACTTCGGGGAGAACAAGCTCCGGGTCTTCTACTACGATGGCGTCTGGCGCTACCTGGTCAACAGCTTCGTCACCTGCGTCCTGATCCCCTGGAGCCCGGCCCAGATGACCGAGATGATCAACGCCATCACCGGCTGGAACACCACCTTCTTCGAGATCCACAAGGTTGGCGAGCGGTCGATAACCCTGCCCCGACTGTTCAACCTCCGGGAGGGGTTCACCAGCGCCGACGACGTCATGCCCAAGCGACTGCACACGGCCTTCGAGAGCGGACCGCTCGCGGGCAAGGCGGTGGACGAGGAGACCCACCGCAAGGCGATGGTGGAACTGTACAAGCTGTTCGGTTGGACGGCCGAGGGGGTGCCCACCCCGACCAAGCTGGCGGAGCTGAACCTCAGCTGGGCGGCCAGCTAGCCACCCAGCGCGCTCTTTCTTCGCCGGGTCTCCCTTTCACACCACCGCGTAGGCCCTTAACGGCACCGCCGCCCCTCCCTGGATAGCCAGGGGGGCGGCGTGGAGCCGAAAGCCGCCCGGCGGGAGCGCCGCCAGGTTGGTCAGATCCTCCACCACCAGGACGCCCCCGGCCAACAGCGTCGAGTGGGCCGGCCGGGATAGGTCCGCCGTATCGTCCACGTTCCAGAAGTCCACCCCCGCCAGGGCGGCGCCCCGGGCGACCAGGGCCCGGCACAGCTCCGTGGAGAGGTAGGCGGCCGGCTCCCAGTAGGCGGCGGTCCCCCACTGCTCCGACCAGTCGGTGCGGAAGAGGACGGCCTTATCCCGCACCCTCAGCCCCTCCAGCAGCTGCGGCCCCAGGGCCCGGCCGGTGGCTCGCCGAGCGTCGACCACCACCCCCGGCAGATCGGCCACCTTCTCCAGCGGGATCTGCGAGAGGTCGATCCCCTCCTGGTAGCGGTGGAAAGGGCTGTCCATGTAGGTGCCGAGGCTCCCCACCAGGTCGTAGCGGCTGACGTAGAACTCGGCCTGCCCCTGGTAGTGGGGTCGCGACTGCTCGTGGGTCAGGTGGGCGCCGATGCTGGGCTCCGGGAAGCCCGGGTAGCTGGGCATCCTGTTGTGGAGCGGGTGGCTGAGGTCGATCAAGCGCGGCATGGTGCCCTCCTCTACAGCCACCCCACCGTCTCGGTCGCCAGGGCCACGACGGCTCGCTTCAGCAGCCGCTGGCCGTGGACAACGTCGTTGAGGTCCACCACCTCCACCGGCGAGTGGGCGTAGCGCCTGGGAATGTTCACGATCCCAGTGGGGATGCCCTCCCCCACCATGTGGAGGGTGATGGCGTCGCTGCCCGAGCCGGGGAAGAGGGCCGGCTGGTGGGGGATCCCCTCCTCCCGGGCCAGCCGGAGCAGCAGATCCTTCATGGCCGGCGGCATGATGTACCCATTGGGGAAGCCACCGCTCATCAGGGCGATCACCGGCCCCGCCCCGATCCTGATGGCGAGCTCTCGCCCCAGGTCGGTATCCGGAGTGTCGCCCGAGGGGACCGTATCCACCACCAGGGCGGCGTCGGGGTTCAGCCTGCGCCCCACCAACTGTATCCCCCGCCAGCCCACCTCCTCCTGGGAGTTGACGACCCCGTGGAGGGTGCCGGGCAGATCCGTCTCCCGGAGCTCCTCGAAGAGCTGCAGCAGCACGGCGCAGCCGACCCGGTTGTCGATCGCCTTGCCGCACAGCAGATCGGGGTTGGAGAAGGAGTGGATCTCCCCGACGTAGGCGATGGGATCGCCCACCTGGATACCCAGGGCAGCCACCTCCTCCGGGCTGGAGGCCCCGACGTCGACGTACATCTCCGCGGCCTTGGGCATCTCGGCTCCGCCCTTTTGGAGGTGGCCGGCCTTGGCCCCGATGACGCCGAACACCCCGTTGACCGATACCTTGCGGCCAAGCAGCAGCAGCTCCTGGGTGCCGCCCAACTTCTCGAAGCGCAGGAAGCCCCTGGGGTCTACGCTCTTCACCATGGCCCCGATCTCGTCGGAGTGGGCGGCGACCATCACCGTGGGGGAGCCTCGGCTTCCCGGTTTGGTGGCGATCAGGTTGCCGAAGCGATCGACCTCGGTGGCTACCCCGATCTCCTCGAAGGCCCCCCTCATGTAGGCCACCACCTTCTGCTCGAATCCGGCCACACCATCGATGGCCGTCAACTCGCGGATCCGTTGGGCGAGGGCAGTCTTCACGGGCCTCTCCTTTCCTGGAACGGCGGCATTCAACCGTGATTGTGCACGCGGATTGCGTAGAGACGAGTGCGGGGTCTCGGGGCCCTGGCAGGGGCGAGAAGAGAACCGCCCCTGCCAGGGCTCCCGAGCGGGGGACATCTAACGAGAGGGCTAAGCGGCCCTTCTCATCTGACCGGGGCCGGGGCCCTTGCGGGCGGCCTCAACCAGCCTGCTGCCAGGGGTGAAGGTCGGGCGCCGGCTGCCAGGGATCTGCATCTCCTGGCCCGTGCGCGGATGGCGGCCCTTGCGGGGGGCTCGCTGAACGACCCTGAAGGTGCCGAAGCCGGTGATACGCACCTCCTCGCCCTTCTCCATGGCCTGAGTCACCGTTTCGATGAAGGAGTTGACCACCTTCTCAGCCTGCTTGTTCGGAATGCCGGAATGCTGCGCTACGCGAGTGATCAGGTCCTGCTTGCCGACGGTTCCCTTGCCCATGGGCTCGCCGCCCATGGATTCCCTGCGCATTGCCATGTGATTGCTCCTTTCCCGAGTCAACAGGGACGGCCGATCCGTCGCCTGGGGGTAAGGAAGTAGCACGTGGCGTGCCGAGAATATCGCCTGGCTGTACGGCTCCGGGAAACCGCCCCGCACTGAAGCCAAATCCCGCGGACTTGGCCCGGGAGTAGGTCAGCGGCGCCGGCGGAAGAGATCGAGGAAGCGATCTTCGTACTCTTTGAAGACGCCCCAGCGGTCCAGCTCGGCCTTGAGCTCCGTAGGGTTGACCTGGCCCCGGGCCACCCCCGCGAACATCTTCTCGATGTGGGCTCGGGCGGCCCGGGGCAACCCGCCTTCCATGCCCAGCAGCCCGCTGTGGGCCAACTCCGCCACGTTCTGGCCCAGGGAGGAGATGGTCAACTCGTAGATGAACTTCATCAGGGAGACATCCCAGAGGTGATCCACCCCCTGAACGACCGCCGCCATCCGCTCACCCTGTTGCTCGAGATCGTCCGCCAGCCGTTGCGCTACGGCCGGGAGCGGGTCGGAGACGACGCTGGTGTCCTCCAGGTCGTTTCGGTAGGAATACATCAATCCCGGCGAGTTGGCACCTTGGCTTTCCGCCAGGTGCTGGGCAAACTCCTCGCCGTGCTCGAAGCCGCGGAACAGATTCAGGAGATAGAAGGGAGTGACGATCTGGGGTCGCTCCGCGGTGACGTGCCCGTGGCGCACCACGGTCTCCTGGGTCTCTCCGAGCAGCTCCCCATAGACCGGCTCCGTGACCAGATAGTAGGAGATGGCGGTGGTGCCGAAGGTGGCCAGCGCCTGGCGGGGGGCGCGGAGCACCTGGGTACGCTCGGCGACCTGGCGGATGGTTTCGGGATCGAGGGGCATGGCTTCACCTGAAAAGCGGAAATCGACTCTCTACGCCAGCGAATGATAGTCCGGCGCCCGCCCGGCCGCAAGACCGGTCCATCGGTGTCGGGAGCCATTACCTGGTCTTTGTCTTGCACTTTCTAGATCGGCGGTGGGTTTGGGGGCAGCCGACAGACATCGGCTGAGGGCCGATAGCCAGAATTCTTCTAGAAAGTGGATTGTTGGAGGGCCGCCGAATTTGGTAGACTGTAGGCCGTCTCCGCGAGAATCCACCCCTGCGCATCCCAGGGAGCGCATCTTGAGAGTCTACTACCGTCCTGGTGCGACCTCTCTCGAGCGGCTGGAGGCGCTCATCGCCTTCTACCTCTGCTCCAAGCCGGAGATTCCCGAGCGGGTGGCGGATCTCCTGGCCTGGGCCACCGGCAGCGGGCCGGCGCGCGAGAGCCTCATCCGGGAAGCGTTCTCCGGCGAATCCATTCCCGACCCCGCCGAAGCCCTGGGGATGGCCCGCGCCGTGCTCCTCCTGTGCGGGGTTGCGCCGGAGCGCGGCCGGCAGCTCACCGGGCAGCCCAGGGAGGATTTCGTTCGCCTGATCGGCGGGGAGTTCCACCACCAGGATCTGGCCTCCCCCGAGGCCTACGCCGCGCCGAGCCTGCTGGAAGCCTACTGCCACATGGGAGCCGGTTTCGCCCGAGGAGTGGACAGGGTCTTCCACGCGGTCACGGGGCAGCCCCTGGCCGAGCACCTCCGCAGGGCACTGGCCCTGCTGCAGCCCACCCTCGCCTCCGAGGCCTCCTCGGGCTAGCAGGGCACGCGGACCCGTGGGAGCCGGCTCCCACGGGGAAGGTCAGCGGGATTCCCGGGAAGGGGGGGCCTTGCTGTTCTGGCGGGCTCGAGCGACCTTCGCCTTGAGGGCGGCCAACTCCTCGGGGGGCAGACTGGTGAGGGCCTGGGCCAGACCGCGGGCGATGGCGTAATCCAGGGCAACGTTATCGGAGTAGGAGCGGGCCACGTCGGGGTCCCGGGTCACGGGGACGAAGCCCTTGGAGCGGGAGCGCCGTCGCTTCTCCTTGGCAGGCGCCGCCGGCGGACCGGCTTCCGGTTCCGGGTCCATATCCAGAGGCAGCGGTAGCTGAGCCCCCTGGAGCCCGGCCACCTCGGGGCTCGCCCTCTCCGCCGCCCCTCCCCGGGAGGAAGCAGGCCTACTATCAATAAGGGCCGGTGGAGATTCCACCGGCCCGGCGGATGGCTGGGCAGAAGCAGCCTGGTCGGGAAGTAGGCTTCTCTGTTTCGCTTTCCCCGCTGCCTGAGGCATCGCCCTATCTTTCCAGCAACCACAGCAGCATGATGCTATAGTCGCCCCGCAGCTCAACAAGATCATACCATACTTTGTCAAGTAGCCGTATTCAGCACGTTAACCCTGTGTAATTTGTCGGCAACCGCGACCGTTTCTTGATAGTCTCCTATGCCATCCTGCACCCTGACTAGCAGCCGCAGGACCGGCCGGCCCTGACGAGCCGTCAACTCCCCTTGACACCGTGGCCCCGCCTCTATAGCATGGTGGATATAACATTATGCCGTTATATCCTGCTTCGCCTGCCGTTTGCACCCCTGGCAGACCTTGCACGGCGAAGCTCCCGGAGATCAAGTAGAAGGAGGTTCGCTCACCATGCTGGTTCCCATGGGCGAGCTGCTGCAGGACGGCCTGCAGCGCAGCTACGCGGTAGGCGCCTTCGACATCTGCAACCTGGAGATGGCCGAGTCGGTGCTGGCGGCGGCCGCAGAGAACAACTCCCCGGTCATAGTGGCCATCGCCGAAGGCTTCTTCCCTCAGAACCGCTTCGAGACCCTGATGAACTGTCTGAAGGAGCAAGCCACCCCCCTGAAGATCCCGGTGGCCCTCATCCTGGACCACGGCCGCTCCTACGAGTCCTGCATCCGCGCCCTGCGCGCCGGAGCGACCGCGGTCATGTTCGACGGCTCTGCCCTGCCCTACGAGCAGAACGTGGCGATCAGCCGGGACGTGGTGAAGGCGGCCCACGCCGTGGGGGTGACTGCCGAGGCCGAGATCGGCCACGTGGGCCAGGGGGCGGAGTACGAGAAGACCGAGGATCAACTCACGAGGCCCGACGAGGCGCTGCGCTTCGTCCAGGAGACGGGCGTCGACGCCCTGGCGGTGGCTGTGGGCACGGCTCACGGCAAGTACAGGGGGGAACCGAAGATCCACTACGACCTGCTGGCCACCATCTCCGGCACCGTCAAGCTGCCCCTGGTGCTTCACGGCGGCTCCTCCACGGGGGACGAACGGCTGCAGAAGTCCATAGCCTACGGCGTCGCAAAGATCAACATCTACACCGACATGGCCGACGAGGCGAAGAAGCGGATCAAGAGGATCCTGGACGAGAAGTACGACAAGATCCGGATGAACGACCTCATCATGGAGACACGGGCGGCCTTCAAGGAGGTCTCCGGCCACTACATGCAGCTCTTCGGCTCGGCCGGCAAGGCGTAGCCCTAATGTATAGGGTGGGGCGCTCTGCCCCACCGCCCCTGCGGATAGTAGACTGGGCGGCAGGGCACAGGGCCCTGCCCTACGTTTGATGAGCACCGGCTGGTAATTGCCGGTCCCTTGGACTATCCTAACATCCACCTTCAACTCTGCTACCTCACATGTTGGGAGATCGACCTATGCCCGTTTTCTCAGCGCCACAGCTCGAAAGGCTCTCCGCCCAGATCTTCGCCTCCGTGGGGGCTCCGACCGACATCGCCGAGCACGTCGCGCACTCCCTGGTGGTCAGCAACCTCATGGGTCACGATTCCCACGGCGTCCTGCGGATACCCAGCTATCTGGAGGCCATCGACAAGGGGACCTGCGTGCCGGCGGCACGGCCTGCCCTCGAGAAAGAGACGCCGACCACCGCCATCGTAGACGGCAGCTGGGCCTTCGGCCAGATTACCGCCCACTACGCCGCCAAGGTCGCCATCGAGAAGGCCCGGTCGGCCCAGGTGGCGGCCGTCAGTGTCGTCCGCTGCAACCACATCGGGCGGTTGGGGGAGTACACGGAGATGGCTGCCCGGGAGGGGATGATCGCCTTCATGGTGGGCGGCACCTTCAACGGGGGTGCGGTCGCGCCCTTCGGTGGGGCGGGGAGGGTGCTGGGAACCAACCCCATAGCCTTCGCCGTCCCCGATGCCTCGGGTGAGCCGGTGGTGGCCGACATCGCCACCTCGGTGACGGCCGAAGGGAAGCTGCGAGTGGCCCGGGCCAAGCACCAGCCCGTCCCCCCGGGCACCATCCTGGACCGGGAGGGCAACCCCAGCACCGATGCCGAGGACTACTACAACGGGGGCGTCCTCCTGCCCATGGGCGGCCACAAGGGTTACGTCCTATCCGTCATCGTCGACCTCCTCGGCCAGTACGTGGGAGGCGGCGAGAAGTTGGTCACCAAAGACGTCTCCTTCGGCAACTTCCTGGTGGCAGTCAACGTGGCGGCCTTCCGCCCGGTGGAGGAGTTCGAGGCGGCGGTGGGCGAGCGGCTGAAGAAGATCAAGGGGGTGAAGCCGGCGCCCGGCTTCTCCGAGGTGATGCTGCCCGGCGAGCCCGAGCGGCGAAATCGAAAGCAGAGGACCGAGGCGGGCGTGGCCCTCCCCGAGGACACCTACCTCCAGCTGCGGGAGATCGCCGGCAAGCTGGGGGTGGCGATGCCGGACCCTCTGGTAGCGTAGGTTGTAGATCGCCGGCAATAGAGTGTAGTCTATGGTGTGGGGCCGGACCGAGGCCACCCCACGATAGGTAGCGGTCTACTCTCACGTCCCAGAGGTACCGTGTCCTTGAGAGACTCCCGAACTACTCTAACCGCGAGCATCAGAGCAGCCCTCCTACTGCTCCTTCTGATCGTTGGGGTCCCTTCCTCCGCCTTCGCCTTCAGCCCCGGCGAGAACGCCACGGCAGCGCCGCCTGCGCCGGAGGTGCGCTTCGGGGCCGTCAAGGCATTCGAGGCACCAGGCCGCGCCACCCAGGCCGGGGTGAGCTGGGAAAGGGTGATCCTCAGGTGGGACCAGATCCAGCCCAAAGGGCCCTCGGACTGGAGAAGCAGCCCGTGGTTCCCCGAGTCAGCCCTGGTTCGAGAACTGGCCGACGGGCGCAAGGTGGCCGCCGTGGTTCTGGGAACTCCCCCCTGGTTGAGCGGTACCGATCCCAACGCCGCACCCCGCAACCTGGAGCTGCCTTTCGACGCTCCGGACAACTACTGGGGCCAGTTCATCCGGCGGTTGGTGGCCGAGTACCGAGGACGGGTTGACGATTGGATCATCTGGAACGAGCCCGACGTCTGGAACAACAGCAGCGGCCTCCAGCAGTGGAACGGCTCCGTCGAGCAGTACTACCAGCTGGTGAAGGTGGCCTACCAGGCTGCCAAGTCGGCTAACCCCAACAGCCGGATAGTCCTGGCCGGCCTGACCTACTGGTGGGACCAGCAGTTCGGCCGGGAGCAGTACTTCCGCCGTCTCCTGAACGTCGCCAGCCACGATCCCACGGCCCGGGCCAACGGCTTCTACTTCGACGTGGCGTCGCTGCACCTGTACGGCAACCCTCGGGATCTCTACGACGTACCCCGGCTCTACAGGCAGGTGATGCAGGAGTACGGCCTGGAGAAGCCTATCTGGATCAACGAGACCAACGCGGTCCCCTGGGACGATGCCGGGGTGCGGCTGGGTCGGGATAGCTATCGGGCCTCCATGGACGAGCAGGCCTCCTACCTGATCCAGGCTTTCGCCTCGGGTCTCGCCGCCGGCGTGGATCGGATCTCCGTCTACAAGATGCAGGACGACGTGGACACGCCCGGCGCCGAGCCCTACGGCCTGGTCCGGTCCGACCAGGGCGCCTCCCTTCGAGCGGCCTTCCAGTCCTACCAGGTGGTCACCCGCTACATGTCCGGGGTCAAGAGCGCGCGCCTCTACCGTGATGGCGGGGCGGCGGCGGTCAGGATGGATAGGCAGGGCGATTGGGTAACCGTCCTGTGGAATCTCACTCCGACCCAGACCCAGGTGGCGCTGCCCGCCCGGGCCACAGCGGCCACCCTGGTGGACAAGTTCGGCCACTCCCAGCCGCTGTTCCCCAAGGACGGGAGGTATTTCGTGGATCTGGCCGCCGCCACGGCCAACACCATCCCTGGGGTCCCCAACCAGTTCCACATCGGCGGCAGCCCCCTGGTGCTGGCGGAGGAGAAGAGGCTGTCCACCGGCGCCGTGGTCGCTGGCCAGGACTGGTCGGCGCCGGGGGTGGATCCCGCCCAGAGCTGGGTATCCCCGGAGACCGGCTACACCGTCTCGGGTGAATGGCTCAACTACTATCGAAGGCTGGGAGGGGCGGAGGTACTGGGACACCCCATCGGCAGGGTGCGCCTCGATCCAGCGGGCGGAGGGCAGATCGCCCAGTACTTCCAGCGGGCGGTCCTGGAATGGCACCCGGAGAACCCGCCCGAGTACCGGACCCAGCGCCGGCTGTTGGGAAACCTCCTGTACCCCGGGTTCTATGAAGCACCGGTGGATCCGGGGGATCCCAAGCGGCGCCCCCAAAGCGAGGCAACCTACTTCCCCAATAGCCCCGGGGCGGGGCTGGGCCACTACGTGGCCAACTACGCCCCGGACGGCACCCGAACCCACTTCAAGGAGTTCTTCGACGGCCACGGTGGGGCAGGGGCCTTCGGCTACCCCAAGGAGGAGCCGAAGCTGCGGAACGGGCGATGGACCCAGCGATTCCAGGCGGCGGTGTTGGAGTACCATCCCGAGGCGGATCGAGGGGACGCCGCCGGGGCGACGAGCGCCGCCCCTGTGGACTCGTTAGTGCGACTGGAGCCGTTGGGAGAAAAGGCACTAAAGGATCTGGAGCTGCCTCTGGACTGGTAGGGTAACCACGAGAAACCCCTCGGAAAATCGCCCCAAAAAGTCGCCGGATCGAGTATTGACATAATTACCCCTGGGATGTATATTATTCGCTGATAGAGGTTAGGTCGCGAGGCTGGGCGTCGTGAGATGCCGAATGGGATACCGTGAATAACGGAGTGGCGAGGTAAAACCGAGTGCGGTTGGGTAGCGCCTAACGCTTTATTCCCCCCAGGGGGATACCTGGGTTGGCCCTGGCTCCTTTCTTAGAAGCTTGGGTTCGCGAGAGGCGAGGGAGATCAAGTCTTGATCCCTCGCCTTTATCGTCTGCCCGCTACGCAACCCTCCTGGCCCAAGCAAGGTGCCGTGTCGGTTGACAGTTCAGCGAGGGGGTCACCGTGACAAAGTGGGAACCTTATGGCGACGAACTGAGACTCTACTCGGGTCGGCAGCAGTTCGTGGTTGGCTTTTACGTGAGGCGTGAAATCGACACTCCTCCAGGGGCGTTGAGGGTGGGGCCGGCCCTGTATGCTGTGAGGGCTTCGGTGTTCAACCACAATGAGGATCGCCAGTTCTCCGTCGAGACCCACGCGACCAAGGAGCAGTTGAGCAACGCCGAGGACGTCCTGCTGCAGGAGATCAGACAGCGGGTCTCCGGCGCCAACTGGACTCGCGGCGAGCTCTACTCCGTAGAGTAGGCCGACGCCAACGACGGAGGACCAGTTCCTCCGGTCGACGGCAGCGCGACGAGCAGTCCCGGGCAGCCTTCCCGCCACAATCCTTGACAAATATACCCCTCCGGGGTATACTGGCGACGTTAAACTGCCGTGCGTCATGGGAGGGATCAGGTGCCCATTTACGAGTACAGCTGCGCGGAGTGCGGCGAAAGCTTCGAGAAGCTCGTTCGCACCACATCCGGATCGGTGGAGGTCCGCTGTCCCCGCTGCAACACCGACAAGGTGAGCCGCAAGGTATCGGTGTTCGGATTCTCCGGCGGCTCCAGTGGAGGCTCCCTCGGGGGATCCTACGGCGGCGCCTCCAGTTGCAGCCCCGCCGGTGGTTGAGGGATCTAGAGGAAAGCCGTAGGCTTTCACACCGATAGAGCAGGGTGAGGGCGCTGCTCGGCCGCCAAGCCGGGTAGCGCCCTTCCTATTGGCGTTATGCCTGGCGCCGGTCTATACTAACCGCGCCAGGTACTTACCTGGTGAGATTGGTATGTTGTTGGGGATGTCCCGATCCCCCTACTCCTCTCTGGGAGGACGCCGTTGGCCGAGGCCGCAACGAGGATTGCCCTGGATGCCATGGGTGGCGACCATGCTCCCTCGGTGGTGGTGGAGGGCGCCATCGCAGCCGCTCGGGAGTACGGGGTGGAGGTCATCCTGGTCGGCCCCAGGGAGCAGGTCCAGCAGGAACTGGCCCGGCACGATAGCTCCGGCCTGAAGATCCCCATCGCCCACGCCGAGGAGGTGGTGGGGATGGAGGAGCACGCCGCCACGGCCCTGCGCCAGAAGCGCCACTCGTCGATCGCTATAGGGATCGGCCTGGTCCGAGAGGGCCAAGCCGACGGCTTCGTCTCGGCGGGGAACAGTGGGGCCGTCCTGGCTGCCGCTCTCTTCGGCCTCGGCAGGATCGAGGGGATCGAGAGACCGGCCATCGGCACCGTCTACCCCACTTCCACCGGCAGATGCTTCATCGTCGACGCCGGGGCCAACGTGGACTGCAGGCCCGAGTACCTGGCCCAGTTTGCCCTCATGGGCTCCGCCTACATGGAGCGGGTCTTCGGGGTAACCAACCCCCGGGTCGCCCTGCTCAGCAACGGCGAGGAGGAGACGAAGGGCAACAGCCTGGTCCAGGGCTGCCATCCCCTGCTGAAGGCCTCGCAGCTCAACTTCGTGGGCAACGTGGAGGGGAAGGACGTTCCCCTCGGGATGGCCGACGTGGTGGTGTGCGACGGCTTCGCGGGCAACGTCGTCATAAAGCTGAGCGAGGGTTTGGCCTCGGCTCTGTTCGATATCCTGAAGACGGAGCTGACCGCCGGCTTCGTCTCCAAATTGGCCGCCATGGCCCTGAAGCCGGCCTTTCGCCGGGTGAAACGGCGGTTGGACTACGCCGAGTACGGCGGCGCCCCCCTCCTGGGGGTTAAGGGCATCACCATCATCGCTCACGGCAGATCCAACGCCCTTGCCATCAAGAACGCCGTGCGGGTGGCCAAGCAGGCGGTGGACCAGAAGCTGGTGGACGCCATAAAGGCCGGCCTCGCCCCGTAGGCGGCCGGCGTTGCCGCACCCTTCAGGGCTGGCGTGGCCTCCCAAGAAGCCCGCGCAGGCTGAAGACCGTGGCTACGACTCCCTGGGACTCAAACCCCACGCGATCCGTCTCAACGGGGAGGGTGTTGTGACTAGCAACCTAGCTGTTCAAGAACAGGTCGAGAGGATCCCGGCCGGTATATCCTTCGCTCCGGATGCCGAGCCATCGCCCCGACCGCTCGCCGGCTCGGCCGCTGGCGGTAGTCCTCGGCGGGTCGTGATAACCGGGCTGGGGGTGGTCAGCTCCCTGGGCCTCGGGGCCGAGCGCTTCTGGCGGGCCCTGAAGGCGGGCGAGACCAACATCGACAGGTTGAGCCTTTTCGACCCCAGCCCCTTCGCCTGCCAGATCGCGGGGGAGGTAAGAGACTTCCGGGCAGTGGACTGGATCGAGGCCAAGGAGGCGCGCCGGATGGCCCGCTTCACCCAGTTCGCCGTGGCGGCCGCCCGTATGGCCCTGGGGGATGCTTCCCTCACCATCGACCCCTCCAACGCGCATCGGGTGGGGGTCTACTTAGGGACCGGCATAGGCAGCCTGGGGATCATACCCGACGAGCACGATGTGCTGCTCCAGAAGGGACCCGACCGGGTGAGTCCCTTCTTCATCCCCGCAATGATGCCCAATATGGCCGCGGCCCAGGTCAGCCGAATCTTTGGCCTTAAGGGGTATAATTCAACCACGGTAACCGCGTGCGCTGCCTCGACCCAGGCAATCGGGGAGGGGCTGGAGGCGATCCGCCGGGGGGCGGCGGAAGTGATGCTGGCCGGGGGCGCCGATGCCTCCATCTGCCCCCTGGGGTTGGCCGGATTCTGCGCCATTCGGGCGCTGTCGACCCGCAACGACGACCCGAAGCACGCCAGTCGCCCCTTCGACGTCCAGCGGGACGGCTTCGTCCCGGCCGAGGGGGCGGCGATCCTGGTTATCGAGGAGTTGGGCCACGCTCTTGCCAGGGGAGCACGGATCTACGCGGAGTTGGTGGGATTCGCGGCCACGGCCGACGCCTATCATATCGTGGCCCCGGAACCGGAAGGGGAGGGTGCGGTCCGAGCGATGCGGAAGGCGTTGGAGAACGCCGGAGTGAGACCCGAGGAGGTGGATTACATCAACGCTCACGGCACCTCTACACCGCTGAACGACGCCACGGAGACCAAGGCCATCAAGCGGGTGTTCGGGGAGGACGCCTACCGGATCCCCATCAGCTCTACCAAGTCGATGGTGGGCCACCTGCTGGGGGCTTCGGGGTCGCTGGAGTCGGTGGCGACGGTGCTGACGCTGTTCGAGGGTTTCGTCCACCCCACCATAAACCTGGAGGAGCCCGACCCCGAGTGCGATCTGGACTACGTGCCCCACGTGGGCCGGTGGGCCGACGTGAGGGTTGCGCTGAAGAACTCCTTCGGCTTCGGGGGACAGAACGCCTGCCTGGTGTATAAGAAGTACGCTCGGTGATGTTGGCCGGCACCGCCGCCAGGTCACTCCTCACCCTGACCCTCTCCCATTGTGAGAGGGAACGTCATAGTCGCCCAAAAAGGTGGATCGATGCAAGTCGTTGAGAACAAGAGCTACGTTAGCGGAAAGATGAGGATAGGCAACATAGCCAACTTCGCATCCATGGGGCTGCTGATAGTAGGCTTCGTGCTCTCCCTCATGACCAACACCTTCGGCCAGGAGGCGATCTTCGCCGCCTACGTGGCGCTGATCGGAGCCTTCCTGCTGCTCAGCTTCGGGCGGAACTACACCCGACGGTGGGGACCGCGCTTCCGGCAGGACCAGTGGTTGATTCCGGCGATGCGCGGGGTCGATAACCGGTACACCATGTTCAACTACGCCGCTCCTGAGCTGCCCGACCACCTGCTGGTGGGTCCCGGCGGCCTCTTCGTGCTGGTCCCGAAGCCCAACGGGGGGACCGTGCGCTACCAGAATGGCCGGTGGTCCAGGGGAAGCATCGGGGGCCGCCTCTTCCGGGGGCTGGCCGAGGGGGGCCTCGGCAATCCCCTGGCCGACGTTAACAGGGCCATGGCCCTGCTGGCGGCCTACCTGAGGAAGTATGGCTCCGAGGAGCTGATCGCCGGTTTGGAGGCGCGGCCCATCGTCGTCTTCACCAACCCGGGAACCCAACTGGAGGTTTCCAGCCCTCCGATCCCCATAGTGCAGACCAAAGAGCTGAAATCCATCTTCCGGAGGGCCAAGCCGGCTCTGACCCAGGAAAAGGTCGATGAGCTGAAGCTGGTACTCGGCCGGGAGGTGCAGGGTGAGTGAGACGGTAGTCCGGCAGCCCGGCTCCCGTCACTGCTACGTTTGTGGCAAAGACAACCCCATCGGCCTGAAGGTACAGTTCTACCAGCACGGGGACCAGGTGGTGACCCACTTCACCCCTGGTCCCGAGCATCAGGGCTATCCCGATCGGATGCACGGTGGCATCGCCGGCACCCTGCTGGACGAGACCATCGGCCGTGCGGGGTTCATTCACGGCTATTGGACTTTCACCGCCAAGTTCGAGGTGAAGTACCGGAAGCCCATCCCGCTGGGACAGGAGATCACCGTCCTGGGCGAGGTTACCAGGGACCGGGGCCGCATGGTGGAGGCTCGTGGACAGATCCTGTTGGCCAACGGCACCGTGGCCGTGGAGGGCAGCGGGCTCTACGTGAAGCTGAAGGCCGAGGAGCTGAGAGCCCTCGAGGAAGAGATAGGACAGCTCGAGTAGCATCTATGGCTGATTCGATCCTTGCGGTCCTTGCCGATAACGACACCACCGACAGGGTGGTGGCCGCCGCCGGCCGCCTCGGCCCCTCGGTGGTGCTATCCCGAGGTGCCCAGGACTGGGCCGAGGAGATAGCCCAGATCGAAGGGCCCAGGCTGCTGGTTATCGACCTGGAGGCGCCGCGGGTGCAGGGGCTGGAAGGCTGCCGCCTGGTTCGGGCCGCCTCCGACCTCCCGATCCTGGCCCTGGGGAAACCGGCCGAGACCGGATGGGTGGTGGCGACCCTGAAGGCCGGGGCAGACTGCTACCTGCCGAAGCCGGTGGAGATAGAGCTGCTGGAGGCCCACATGGAGGTGCTCCTTCGGCGCCATCCCCCCATCGTGGGCAGACCCCCTCCCATCACGGTTCGAGAGATCGCCCTAGATCTCGTCCGGAAAGAGGTGCGGCTGCGGGGAGAGCCGATAGCCGTCACCCCCGGCGAGTACCGGCTCCTGGCCTGCCTGGCAACGCAGCTGGGGAAGGTGGTATCCAGCTCCGACCTGCTGCGTGCTATGAGCGGCTACGAATGCCCCGAGCAGGAGGCGCAGGAGATCGTCAAGGTGCACGTGAGCCGCCTGCGAAGCAAGATCGATAGGACCCCGGACGAGCCCAGCTACCTCCTGAACGTCCGAGGTTTCGGCTATATGCTGGAGCGGCGCTCGGGAGTCCCCAGGGACTGATTTCTTCCGCAACCTAGCCTGCGCCGTGGGGGTCGATTGAAGCTCTCCACCCAACCCACCCGTGTTCCCCTACTGGCCATTCTGCTGGCCATCGCGCTGCTGTTCGGATTCGCTCCCCCTGGAAAGCCAACCGGCGCCTGGTGGTCGCCCTCTCGGGCTATGGCACAGCCGGAGGCGGAGAATCCGAAGACGGCGGGATTCGTCCCCGGCGAGCTGCTGGTGAAGCCCGTGGAGGGGGCTCACCTCGAAGGAAACAGCCTCGAGCTCGGCTACCCTGTGAGGGTGAAGGGCAGCGTGGCCGGCCTCGGGGTCCTGCGGCTGGAGGTTCCGGTCGGGCGGGAGATGGAAACGGCGCAGCGGCTGCGGGAGGACCCTCGGGTGGAGTGGGCTGAGGTCGATCACCTGCGGGACCTGATGAGGGTTCCCAGCGACCAGCTGTACCGCCAGTTCCAGTGGGACATGCGGAGGATCCAGGCGGAGCAGGCCTGGGACGTGACTGTCGGCAGCCCGGAGGTGGTCGTGGCCGTGCTGGATACCGGCATCGATAGAACCCATCCCGACCTGGCGGGTAAGCTGGTCCCCGGCTACGACTTCCTGAACGACGATCCCAACCCGGAGGACGACAGCGGCCACGGCACCCACAACGCCGGCGTCATAGCCGCGGCCTCCGACAACGGAACGGGGATAGCCGGGGTGGCGTGGGGCGCGCGGATCATGCCGATCAAGGTGCTGAACGCCAACGGGGTGGGCCCCGACTCGGTGATCGCCCGGGGTCTGGTCTACGCCGCCGACCACGGGGCCCGGGTGATCAACATGAGCTTCGGGAACCCCGTGGCCTCCCAGATGCTGGCCCAGGCCGTTCGCTACGCCTACGACAAGGGTGCGGTGCTGGTGGCCGCCGCGGGCAACACGGCAAACCAGGACAACGCCGTCATCTACCCTGCCGCTTACGATCGGGTGCTGGCCGTCGCCGCCACGGACGAGGAAGACAACACGCCCGACTTCTCCCAGCACCACCCATACGTCGAGATCAGCGCGCCGGGCGTGGGGATCGTGAGCACCTTCTGGCGGGGTGCCGGCTACGGGGACTACGCCGCCGCCAGCGGCACCTCGGCGGCAGCCCCCCACGTGTCGGGAGTGGCCGCACTCATCCGGTCGGTCGATCCCAATCTCAGCAACAGCCAGGTAATTCGGATACTGGAGGAGACCGCCGACGACCTGGGAGTCCCGGGCCGAGACGAGTACTACGGCACCGGAAGGGTTAACGCCTACAGGGCCGTGACGGCCGCCAAGCTGGGTGTCACCGGCCGGCCCGCCGCCACCCCTACTCCGGGTCGGGCCACGCCCACACCGACACCCTTGCAGCCGGCCCCGACTCAAGCGCCGCCCCAATCCAAGACGTCCTGGTACTTCGCGGAAGGCAGCACGGCCCCTCCCTTCGATCTGTGGCTGCTGCTCCAGAACCCCAATGCCACCGCCGCCACGGCGAGAGTCACCTACATGAAGACCGACGGAACCCAGCAGCTCCAGGAGGTAGTGCTACCTCCCTCTTCCCGGAAGTCAATCTACGTCAACCAGGTGGTCCCGAAATCCGAGCTCTCCATGAGGGTGGAATCGGATTCCCTGGTGCTCGCCGAGCGGGCCATGTACTTCCGAACCGACGGCCACGACTCCGTGGGCGCCCGAGCCCCCTCGACCCAGTGGTACATGGCGGAGGGGAGCACCCGGGGAGATTTCGACAGCTGGGTCCTGCTCCAGAACCCCCAGAGCGTCCAGGCCAACGTTACCCTGACCTTCTTGACAGGAGACGGGCAGCGGAAGGAGATGGCGCTGGCGATGCCGCCCACCTCCAGGCGGAGCCTCTATCTCAATCAGCTGGTGCCCAACGCCGAGCTGTCGACGATGGTCTCCTCGGACCAGCCCATCGTCGCCGAGCGAACCATGTACTTCCGGCAGGCGGGGGGACACGGGGGGCTGGCCGCCAACCAGCTGGCGAAGAGCTGGTATCTGGCCGAGGGCAGGGTGGGCCAGGGGCTGGATAGCTGGCTGCTGGCAATGAACCCGAACCCCACGGCCGCGAACCTGAAAGTGACCTTCATGCGGGAGGACGGCAGTCCCGAGAGCGCCTACTACGCACTCCGGCCCTGGAGCCGGCTGAGCATCTACGTGAATAAGGTGGTGCCGGCGGGTAAGGTGGGCGCCAAAGTGGAGTCGGACCAGCCGATCGTGGTGGAGCGCTCCACCTATTTCGCCGGTGGCCGGGGCGGCACCAACGTCGTGGGCACCCCAGTTCTGTCCCAGGACTGGTTCCTGCCGGAGGGCTCCACCAAGCAGCCCTTCACCGAGGAGATCGCCCTGTTGAACCCCGGAGACCACGCGGCGAAGCTGGCCGTGACCTTCATGAAGAGCGACGGCACCGCGGACACCCGCTCCTTCGCCATGAACCCCACCTCTAGGCTGACCCTGAGGGTCAACGACCTGGTGCCGGACAGCGAGGTCTCCGCCAGGGTCACGTCCGACAGCCCCATCGCGGTCGAGCGGTCCATGTACTTCGCCAACGGTCTCGGAGGGACCAGCTCCTTCGGCATCCCGCGGTAGCAGGTCATTTGCCATGGTCGTTGCCATTCCTGGCAGCGGTGCGCCCGAGAGAACGTCGGCTGCAGCCCTGGAGTCATCGCCTGTCAATGGCAACAGGCGACACGAATGACCCACTAGGAACTCTCCTAGCAGAGGTCGCCATTACAGGAGCCACCGGTTCCAGTCCGCACAATTCGCCTGCCATGAAGGCATATCAGAACAGATCCAGGTTGCACGCTCAACCTCAGGAGCCACGGCGAGTGCGATTGGCACTCGTCAGTCACAAACCCACAGCCCGTAGTGTGCGGAAACCTCGTCCAGTGCCTCCGTTGCACCGCTAGGAGAGAAGAGAATGGTATGCTCATCGCCAAACCATCAGCGACAAGGAGCAGCAGAAGAGACCATGTTCTGGTCGACGCTTGCCCAGATCCTGTCATTGCTCTTCGATCTGGCTGCCGGCAGACAGAAACGTGACTTCGAGAAGGATCTCGAGATCCTCGTCCTCCGTTACCAACTCCGCCTCCTATTGCGCACGCTTCCCTGCAAACCCCGCCCTTCGCCCTGGCAGAGACTGGTCCTCGCCGTCCTCGCTGCCAAGCTCAAGAACTTCAGCCTGCGTGTCGGCAGGCACTGGCGCCAGAGCATGCTTCTTTTCGAGCCCGAGACTGTCCTACGGTGGCATCGGGACCTGGTTCGTCGCAAGTGGACCTTCCTCCGCAGGAGGATTTCGGGAAGACCGCCAACGGATCGCCAGGTCGAGAAGTTGATCCTGCGCCTCGCCCGGGAGAATCCGCGCTGGGGTTACAGCCGGATCCAAGGAGAAGTACTCAAGCTGGGACAGACGACAGGCCGCTCGACCGTTCGCGATGTTCTCAAGCGGCATCAGGTCCCCCCAGTCCACCATCGAGTTCGACATGGAACGACTTGGCGTGCCTTCCTTGGGCACTACCGCTATCAGATGCTGGCGTGCGATTTCTTCACCGTCGAGACGCTCTTTCTGCGAACGGTCTACGTGCTTTTCTTCATCGAGTTGGCCACTCGCCGAGTCCACATCGTTGGCTGCACCGAGCATCCCACTACTGAATGGGTCGTCCCGCAGGCTCGGCAACTGACCTGGCATCTCCAGGACGGGCTTCTGCCGGTTCGCTTCCTCATACACGACCGGGATACTAAGTTCTGCCAAGGCTTCGATACGGTGTTCAAGTCCGAGGGGGTCGACATCATCCTGACGCCTTACCGGGGTCCAAACGCCAAGGACTAGGCTTCATACTGCACTCCTTCTGTACGGTTCGATGGAGCTTGGGGCTTGACCCTCTTCGACAGCTTGCTTCCCTCCCTCTTGGCGGGGAGATCGTCGCCGGGATGCTCGTAGAGGCACTCTACCTTGTCGTTGAAGGCCGTGCCCCGCAGCAATCCGGCGGCGTGCCAGTGCTTCACGGTGGAGGTACTCACGTCCAGGAAATCGGCCATCTCGCCTACGGTCAACATGCCCGTCTCTCGCAGCCGTGTGAACCGGTCCTTCAGCTCGTAGGCTCTCCGCAGATTCGCTACGATCCGCACATGGAAGGCTCCACCATCCCCGGACCTGAGACCGCGCCTGTTGAGGATCTCGGCGATCTCCCCTTCAGTGTGCTCGTCGAGAAGCCGGTCGATCTCCTGCACTACGACCGGGGCCGTCTGGCGGAGCAGCCAGGCGGGAGGCGGGATCGGCAGCGAGAGGGTCCGACTCGCTCCGCCTTTGAAGCGCACGTGGGCAGTGATCCGCTCCCCTTTCAGCAGCGTCACGTCCTCCACCATCAGCCGGACCATCCGCTTGCGCTCCCGATCTTGCGTCTCGGGACTGTTCCACAGCCTGGGGAAGTCCGTGGCCAGGGCGAGGATCTCGGCTCGCTTCCCCTCGTCCAGTACCTGCCGGTCGGCTTGCCGCTGCCGCTCGTACTCCTCCTGCGCCTGATTGAGTGCCCTCAGCTTCTCGTTCCATTCGGCTTCCAGGACGTCGGCCACCAGACGGTTGTTGGGGTCCACCCTCATGTAGCGACACTGGGCGAGGTCCGCTTCGTAGCGGGCTCGCTGGACCCGCTCATGGCGAAGCCGGTCGGCCTCGGCTACACGGTCAGCCAGCTCCTGCTGGACGGCCAGGGAAACCTCCAGCGCCAACGGCGTCATAGCCTCCACCAGCAACTCCCCCACCGCCCGGTCCAGCCCGAGGCCCGGCACCTCCTGGCAGATCCGGCCCCCGCTCTCGATCCCCTGCGCCTGACACACGTAGCCGGGGACAAGCCTTCCCCCTCGCTGGTGATAGCGGACGGTCATCCGCTCGCCGCAGCGGCCGCACAGGATGAGCCCCTGGAGCAGCGCCGGCCCTTCCCGTGGCGGCCCATGTCGGCGGTCGGCACCCTGGGCCTGGGCATTGCCGTTGAGGCGGCGCAGGTTCTCCTCGTACTCCTCCCAGGAGATGTAGCCAGGGTGGGCATCCCGCAGCAGGGCGCACCACTCCTCCCGAGGCAGCCGGTCGACCCGCAAGCGGCCCTCCCCCGTCTGCCGAGTGTGGGTGCGCCCGAAGAAGAAGGCCCCGGCGTAGCGGGGGTTGTGGAGGAGTTGAAGAGCCCGGCAGTGCAGCAGGGGACCCCAGACCAACTCGCCCCGGCGTGGACCGGTGCGAACCCGTCGGGGGAAGGGGAGCCTCTCCTTTCTAAACAGCCCCACCGTGCCCCAGGCCGACCCGGTCCGGCGAAAGGTCTGGAAGAAGAGGCGCAGGGAGTCCTGGACCTGCCGGTCTGGGTCCAGCACGACCCGGTCGTCGGGAGTGTAGACGAAGCCGACGGGCAGCGGCGCCTTCAGCTCTCCCCGCCGAGCCTTGCTCAGCACCCCTCCCAGGAGCCGCGCCCGTAGCACGTGGAGTTCCGCCTCGCTCATGGTGCCCTTGAGACCCAGCAGCAGCCGGTCGTTGAAGTGGCTCGGATCGTAGATCCCGTCCTCGTCCAGGATCAGGGTGTCGGTCAGGGCGCAGATCTCCAGGAGCCGGTGCCAGTCGGTGGAGCTGCGGGCCAGGCGGCTGACCTCCAGCCCCAGGACGATGCCCGCTCTGCCCATGCCCACCTCGGCCACCAACTGGGCAAATCCCGCCCGATCTGCTGCGGCGCCCGACATCCCCTGGTCGCAGTCGATGACGATCACCCGCTCCACAGGCCAGCCGAGGGCCACCGCCCGCTGCCGCAAAGCATACTGGCGTTTGGTGCTCTCGGTGTGCTCCAGCACCTGCCGCAGGGTGGACTGTCGAACGTAGAGGTAGGCGTTCC
>DAHVXI010000062.1:0-6759 GCA_027356795.1 Chloroflexota bacterium
CAGCCCCACGGTGATCGCCTTGGGGGCCGGCAGCCAGCTATAGCCGTCGGGCCGGTCCTCGCCGGACAGGAGGCCGAAGTCCGTTATCCTGCCGAAGGGGCCCACCGAGGGATCGTACTCGAACAGCCTAGCCGACTTGGCCCCCATGCCGTACATCCGCACCCCGTCGAGCCCCAGCGCCATCCGGCGGATGATGTTCCCCGCCCCGTCCCGCCAGGGGGCATCGGGGATCTGCACCGGCAGCCGCTCCATCCGTACCCGCTCGGGGTCGTAGCGCAGGATGTATCCGTAGTCGTCGGCGGTGTAGACGTAGCCCATGCTGCAGCAGAGGCCGAAGGAGCGCTCGAAGCTGATCCGCCCCAGGTCGATCACCTCGCCGGTGGCCACCCGGTAGACCAGGAAGTGGGAGCGGGGGTAGGAGATCATGTACAGCTCGTCCCGGGCCGGATCGGCGGTCATCACCTGCATCCCCTCCCGCTCCATCACGATCCCCAGGTCTCGCACCTCGCCCGTGGAGGGGTCGTGCATCACCAGGTGGCTGCCGGTGTATCCGCGGCGGGTATCGTCGTAGATCTCCCAGACACGATGGCATCGGTCCCCTATCGGCGGGGCCGTGAGGTGGCTGGCGGCGTACACCCTGCCGCCGCCACCGATGCAGAGGGTCAGGTGGATCTTGCAGTGGGGCGGGCGGACCGGATCCCGTGCCTCGGGGAACAGCTCCGCGAAGTCGACGATGCGGGTCACCGTGTCGGTGTCGGGGTCGTAGCGGTAGATCAGGGCGTGCAGACCAGGATGGGACTCGTTGCTTACCCCCAGGTAGATGCGACCGTCCACGCCTGTGGCTGCGCCGTACACCACGTCGTGCTGGGGCAATCCCGGGATGACCTTGAACCTCATCTCCACTCCCTTCGGTTGGATACTGTAGGGCGGGGTCTTGTACCCCGCCGCCCGGCGCCGGGCGTGCGGCCAGCGGCGGGGGATGAACTCCCGCCCTACACCACGGCCTTGGCGTCACCCAGTTAAAGCCGATGGCAAAGAGACGCTCGAGGCTCTGCGACCCTTCCTCTTTAGTCGAAGTCTGTAGGAGTACCGATCCGCCCTGTAGTAGCCCCGGCAAAACTCCATAGGGCGGCCATCCGGTGTATAAGTGGTTCGCTCAACCACCAATACCGGCGTACCCTTCTTGATGCCCAGGTGGCGTGCTGTAGACTCGCTGGGAACGGCACAGCCGATAGTCTCGTCGGCCCAATCGATCTCTATCCCGAACTTGTCCTCCAGCAGCGGCCAGAGTCCCCCCTCCAGGTCCTCCTTGAGCAGCCTCTCCCCCACCTGGACCGGGTAGTAGGTGACCTCCAGGGCCATTGGCTCGCCGTTAGCCAGCCGGACGCGCAGGATCTCGAAAACCTGGTCGCCGGTCTGTATCTGGAGGGCGGACGCGATCTTGCCGTCCGACTCGACCAGCTCTGCCGAGATCAGCTTTGCGCCGGGAGCGAGCCCCCTGGCCGCCATCTCCTCCGCGAAGCCCGTGAGGGTGGACAGCTCCTGCTCGATCTTCTGAGAGCGAACGTAAGTGCCTCGGCCATGCTGGCGATAGAGAAACCCCTCGGACGTCAGGTCACTGATGGCCTGGCGGACGGTTATGCGGCTGACGCCAAAGCGAGACACCAGCTCGCGCTCGGTCGGGATGGCATCGCCAGGTTTGAGAGCCCCACCCTCAATCTGCTGCTGCAGGTAGAAGCGAAGCTGATAATGCAGCGGAACGGGGCTGGATCGATCGAGCAACATAGGGGATCCTCCCACCGGCTGATCGCGAAGATTGGTTATGACCACAGGACGACATGTCCACTACCACGACAATATAGCGTCGTCTCGAAGGGCTGTCAAGAAGGCTCAAGCCCATCGGCACCCCTCCCCCGGGGTGGGGGGAGGGGTGTGGGAGAGGGAGAGGGTGAAGCGATCAGCCCTTGAGCAACAGCGAGGTCAGGCGGTCCATGTCCCTGTCCCGATGGGAGCCCATCAGCTCCACAGCCGCCTCTACGGAGCTGCCCTGGTGCAGCACGGCGTCCACCGCCGCGGCCACCGCCCTGGGGTCGTCGGGGCCGGGGAAGAGGATGTTGCGGCCCACCATGGCCCCCCGTACGTTGCCGCCCAGGCTGATGCCGGCGTGGAACGCCTCCAGGGTGCCCATGGGGTTGCCGGCGGAGTCCCCGCCCAGCATCAGCAGCGGGAGGCTTGATGCCTGCACCACCCTGTCGAAGTCGGGGCAGTAGGTTATCTTCAGCCATGTGTACAGGGAGGAGGTCCCCAGGGCCGAGGCGACGCCCATCAGCTTGACGTTGTCGGCCGCCGACTTCTTCACCTTGTAGACCCCGTCCACCTTCTCCGTGGGCAGCGGCTCCAGGAAGACGGTGAGCCCCAGGTCGCTGCACTCGTCGATGGCCCGGGCGCAGTACTCCAGGGTCTTGAGGCTTCCCTCCTGCTGCAGGTCGATGCGGAACATCAGCTTGGCTCCGTCCAGCCCCATCCTGGCGATCCCCCGGGGGGTGTAGGCGGTCATCCGGTCGTCCATCTCGAACTGGGAGCCGATCACCCCGCCCCGGTTCATGCACCCCACCAGCAGCTGGTTGTCCAGGAAGCTGGCGCCGCCGGCCTCCACGTTCAGCATGTCGACGATCAGCAAGTCCTCGATCAGGTCCGGGGTGGTCATGACCCCGTCCAGCTTGAGGGTGGCGGCCACCCGCAGGATCCTTCCGAGGTAGTCGATCCGGTTGCCCATCCCCAGGGGATCCCCCAGCATCGCCGTCACCATTCGGGCGGGGTGGTCGGCGGCCAGGATCACCAGCTTTCCATCGGTGGTAAGCCGCTGCCGTCGCTTTCGTCGCGCCGCGTACTCCTTCACCGCTTGGGGCCGCTCCACCCGCACCTCGGCGATCTGATCGAAGATCGACTTGGGGAAGAAGCGCTCCCGCGAGAAGCGGTAGCCCTTTAGGTCGTAGCCCATACCTTCCCTCCAGACTCATTACTCATCACTAGTTTGGGTGCCAGCAGTGGTTCCAGGGTAACGTAGTCGGGTAGCGGTTCCCCTATCAGGGGGGCGGCGTAGCCCTGGAAGGCCGGGGCAACCCCAAAGGGGGCCAGGAACTCCGGCGGGATTATCTTCTCCTTGTTGGCCACCTCCTGGAGTGGGGCAGCGCCGGTGGTGCAGCGGTAGGGCTGGTCCGACGCCCTCTCCAGGGTCACCATCTCCCCGCTGCGGCCCTCCAGGGCCAGCCGCACGGCCGCCCGGCCCGCCTCCCGAGCCTCCGCCTGGTCCACAGGGGAGACACAGGCCATGGCGGCCCGCTGGACGGTGCCCGGCCGGTCCGACCGACACTTGAGCCCCAACTCCCCAGCGATCATTCGGGCCAGGAAGTCCCCCACCCCGTACACCACCTTGTGACCGAAGGCGTCGACGACCGAGTCGGCGGCCTCGTCGGCCACGAGGCTGCCGTCGGCGGAGCGCAGCGCCTCGGAGGTCACCACCAGGGCGCAACCGAACTCCCCGTGCCGCCGGGCCACCTGCTCGAGGAACTGCCCCCGATCGAAGGGCTGCTCTGGCAGGCAGATCACCAGGGGTAGAGGGCTCTCGGGGCGGCTTGCCAGCGAAGCAGCGGCCGCTATCCATCCGGCGTTCCGGCCCATCACCTCCAGGACGTACAGCTGCATGAAGGTGCGCATGGAGAGCAGGTCTCTGCCGATGTCCATCACCGACTGGGCTACCCAGCGGGCCACGCTGCCGTAGCCCGGGCAGTGGTCGGTGCGGGGTAGGTCGTTGTCGATGGTCTTTGGGATCCCCACCACCTGGAGGTCGTAGCCCTCGGCCCGGGCCAGCGACTCGATCTGGAGCGAGGTGTCCATGGAGTCGTTGCCGCCGATGTAGAGGAAGTAGCGGACGTCGTGGGCGCGGAAGACCTGCAGGATCCGCTCGTAGTCCGCGGGGGAGAGCTTGCGGCGGCAGGAGCCGAGGGCCGAAGCGGGGGTTCGCTGGAGGCCTTCCAGGATCGAGGCGGGCTGCCGGCCGAGATCGAGGAGATTCTCCTGGAGGGCGCCCTCGATGCCGTTGACCAGCCCCAGCACCGAGCCGATGCGGGGGTGTCGGAGGGCTTCCTCCACGGCGCCGAGCAGGCTGCCGTTGATCACCGCAGTGGGACCGCCGGACTGCCCGATCGCCAGATTGCCTTTATCCATGGCCAAGCCTCCCAACAACCCTATCCTGTATATCCTGTTCTTCTTGGTCCTGGTTGGTTAGCGCTGGTTGGTGCTGCCTCTCGGGTTCCGGTTTCGCTTCAGCCGCACCCGATAGATGTACCGGTCTGCCCGATAGCAGGTCCGAGAGAACTCCACGGGGCGGCCGTCCATGGCATACACCACCCGTTCCATCTGGAGCATGGGCATGCCCTTCTTGATGCCCAGGTGGGTGGCGAGAAACTCGTCGGCCAGGGCGGCCTGGATCGCCTGGTCCGCCTGGTCCAGCTCGACCCCATACTTCTCCTCGAGCAGGGTGTAGAGGGCGCCCTGGAGGTCGTCGGCCAGCAGCTTCTCTCCCAGGTCGGGCGGGCAACAGGTGATGTCGAGGGCCATGGGCTCGCCGTCGGCCAGTCGAAGCCGCACCATGCGGAACACCCTTTGGCCCGGCTGGAGGCGCAGCTTGGCAGCCGTCGCGGCGTCGGCCTCCACCATCTCGGCCGAGATCAGCTTGGCGCCGGGGGTCAGCCCCCGATCGATCATCTCCTCGGAGAAGCCGGTGAGGGTGGACAGCTCCTGCTCGATCCGGTTGCTGCGGACGAAGGTGCCCAGCCCCCGCTGACGGTAGAGGAGGCCGTCGGACATCAGGCTGTTGACGGCCTGCCGGACGGTGATACGGCTGACGCCGAAGCGGTCGATCAGCTCCCGTTCGGTGGGGATGGTATCGCCCGGCTTGAGGGACCCGCTCTCGATCTGCTGGAGCAGGAGGGCCCGGAGCTGGAAGTAGAGCGGCAAGGGACTGGCCCGATCGAGCATGGCTGGGAGCCTCCAATCCCATACTTCAGGATAAGGATATAACATTATACTGTCATATCCTTTTGGTGTCTCCCATCTTATCCACACCCTGCAACCCTGTCAAGTAGCTGAAGGTTTGGCCCCTTGACAACGGCACGCTCCCCGCGGTAGCATCCACCTGGAAGATTATTTTGTAAAGGGAACAAATAATTTCCCCGGCGAGGAGAGTGCCATGGGCCGTCCCGAGGAGTTCGCGGCCAACCTCGAGAGCCTACGCCGCTTCATGGGCTCGGCCGGCCTCGACTGCCTGCTGCTGTCGGACCACGTCAACGTCGCCTGGCTCGTGGGGAGCGGTCGCAGCTTCGTGGGCTGGGCCACCGACCAGGGCGCCGGGCGGGTGGTCGTCACCCCCACGGAGATGGCCCTGGTCACCACCAACATCGAGGCCCGGCGCATGGCCACCGAGGAGTTCCCCGACCTCCCCTGGCGGGTGGTCGATCACCCCTGGTGGGAGAGCCCCGCCCCGACCCTGGGTCAGTTGATCCCCTCGGGCGCCATAGTGGGGGTGGATAGCCCCGTCCCCGGGTTGCAGGGGGCCGCGGGGGTCGGTGGAGAGCTTCCTCGCCTGCGCTCCCGCCTTTCCATGCCGGCCCAGGAGAGGGCGCGAAGGCTGGGGCGAACGGTGGGCGAGGTGATGGCTCGGGTTTGCCACGAACTGGAGCAGGGGGAATCCGAGTTCCAGATCGCAGGACGAATGGTCGGGTCCATGGTGGCCCGGGGGATCGAGGTGCCGGTCTGCCTGGTGGCCGTCGACGAGCGGGCCTTCCGGTGGCGTCACTTCCTTCCCACCCAGCGCGCCCTGCGCTCTTACGCGATGCTGGCCGCCTGCGGTCGGAAGGACGGTCTGGTGGTCTCCTGCACCCGCCTGGTCCACTTCGGCGCCCCTTCAGCGGAGATCGTGCGCGGGTGGGAGGCGGTCAGCCGGATCGACGCCGAGGTGATCGCCGCCACTCGGCCGGGGGCGACCTCCGGGGAGATCTTCGACCTGCTCCGGGGAGTCTACGCCGCCACCGGCTTCGCCGAGGAGTGGCGCAACCACCATCAGGGCGGGCTGGCCGGCTACAAGCCGCGCCCCCGATGGGACGGAGCGGGTGGGGGTGGGGCAGATCTACGCCTGGAACCCCTCGGTGCCGGGGGCCAAGTCCGAGGACACCCTCCTGGTCGGCCCCGAGGGCAACGAGATCCTCACCGACGGCGGGGATTTCCCCTACCGCGAGCTCCACACCGCCAGGGGGCCGGTCCGGCGTCCCGAGATCCTGGTGCGGTAGCCCATTAGCCCATCGCCCATTTGACAGACCATGCGGCAGTGTTGATGTAGCGGCACCAAGAGATACGACGTTGTGCTCATATCCTGACGCCCAATCAGGGGTCGGGACTGTTACTGCTGCACGGAGCAGAGATGCAGTGGCTCCAACGGATCCCTCACGGCGCTGGTCTGCCCTGCATGGCGAACCGCAACACCCTTGGGGTTCGCTACTGCTCTCCGTGCCACGACACCCTTCCCCGCTCGATCCTCGTCCAGTTGGCCAGCGATCCATCCTCATCGCAAGTACGTGACCTGCCGCCAAGTGAGCCTGCTCGGCTCGGCCGGCCGAGCTCATTATGAAGTCCTGAATCTGATGTAGCCGCTGTGAGGAGGTGGTTAGGAGGCACGGGAGCAAGGGTTGACACGAACAGCGT
>DAHVXI010000043.1:0-5137 GCA_027356795.1 Chloroflexota bacterium
CTCAAAGAGCTGCTCGGCACCGACTTGCGTGGCCGGAAGGTGCTGCTGTTCACCTACTACAAGGACACGGCCCGCTATCTGTATCGGGAACTTGGGGGACCAAAGGGTGACGACTGGCGGGCCGGCAGCGGGAACCCGAACGTGCGCCGCATGGATAGCGGTGCCCCGACCAGGGAACGAAGCCGGCTGATCGAGGCCTTCGCCCCCAACGCCAACGGCCGCCCCGAATTGGCCGGCAGCCCGGAGGAGGTGGACGTCTTGGTCTCAACCGACGTCCTCTCCGAGGGGCAAAACCTTCAGGACTGCGGGGTCGTGGTCAACTTCGACCTTCACTGGAACCCCACCCGCATGGTCCAGCGGGCGGGTCGCGTGGATCGCCTCTTGAGCCCCCACGATACCGTTTGGATCTACAACATGTTCCCCGATGCCGGGTTGGAGAAGCTGCTGGGGCTGGTTGAGAGCCTGAACCGGAAGATCACCGACATCGACCGCACCGGGTTCCTGGATGCCAGCGTGTTGGGTGAGACGGTCCACCCCCAGACCTTCAACACTCTCCGGCGCATCCGCGAGGAGGACGGGACCGTCGTGGAGGAGCAGGAGCAGTTCGCCGAATTGGCCAGCAGCGAGTTCCTCCTTCAGCAGCTTCGCTCACTACTGGATGCAGGTGGGCGGGAGGCCCTTCAGCAGTTGCCCGATGGCATCCATTCCGGCCTGGTCCGAGAGGGGGCCAAGGGGATCTTTTTCTACTTCACTGCTCCCGCGGACCGGGGTGAGGGGCGCCGCCACTTCTGGCACTACTACGACCTGCGGGATGGGCGCATCCTGGAGAACCGCTTCCTGATCGCCAACCTGATCGCCTGCTAGCAAGATACGCCCAGGGTGGTGGGGGACGTCGACGTATTCCAGATTCAGGAGAAGGTGGTCGCCCACATACTGTCGAGAACTCTGGAGCAGCAGGCTATCGAGGAAGCTCCGAAGACCCTCGACCCGGCACAACAGGCCGTTGCCACCCTTCTCCGCGGCTATATGAACCATCCCGACGTGGACAGGCAGGAGGTCCGACTGCTGATCAAGGGCATCTCCATGCCGATGCGCAACGTGCACCTGAAGGCTTTGAGGGCGGCGTTTCAGGAGTTCAACCGGACCAACGATCTGCCCCAGATGATCGCCGCGCTGCGATCCATGCCAATGGTGGACGTGTCCTCCACCACCGGCCGCCCCGCTAGCCGCGTCCTGGCGAGGGAGGACTTGCATCTGGTCTGCTTCGACTTCGTGTGGTCGTGAGTGCCACCAACCGCCAACCTGGCTCGGCAGGAGCCTCGCCCTCCCGCTCGACCGCCCGGGCGGCGGGGCGCAACGCGCCGCCCCACCTGTCCGGGGATCAGGAGAGGTCGAAGAAGTCGGCCACCAGTTGGGCGAAGACCCGAACCCCTGCGGCCATGGCCTCCTCGGGGAACACCATCCTGGAGCTGTGAAGTGGCGCGGGGCTGTCCCCGACACCGGCACCCAGCCAGAAGATGGCCGCCGGCATCCGCTCGGCGTAGCGGCTGAAGTCCTCAGCCGTCATCGTCGGGTCCTCCATCATCACCAGGCCCTCGGTGCCCAGGGCTTTCGCGGTCGCGCGGGCGACTCGCTCCACGCAGAGGGGATGGTTGCGGGTGACGGGCTGCGCGGGTTGGACTGCGACCTCCGCGGCGCCCCCGAAGCCGGCGGCCACCGACTGGACCGTCTGCCGGATCAGCTCCAGGGCCCGCTCCCTGGTCTCCCCGTCCACGCACCTCAGGGTCCCCCGCAGCTCCACCTCCGAGGCGATCACACTGTGCCGGGTCCCCCCCTTGATGATCCCGAAGGAGAGCACCACCGGGCGCACCGGGTTCAGCCTCCGGCTCACCAGGTACTGGAGGGCGTCGATCACCTGGGCCGACAGCGCTATGGCGTCCACCGCCTCGTGGGGGGTCGCCGCGTGCCCGCCTTTGCCCAGCAGCCGGAGGGTGATGCCGTCCGAGGAGGCCATCATCGTCCCGGCCTTCACCCCCACCCTTCCCAGGGGGAGCGAGGGCTGGAGGTGCAGGGCGTAAAGCTCCTCCATCCTCGGGCTCCGATCCAGGAAGCCGCGCTCCACCATCAGCCGCCCGCCGGAGGGGTTCGATTCCTCCGCGGGCTGGAAGACCATCCGCACCCTGCCGGGCAGCCGATCCTCCACCCCCTTCAGGATCAGGGCCGTCCCCAGCAAGATGGCCGTGTGCCCGTCGTGCCCGCAGGCGTGCATCTTCCCCGGAGACCGGCTGCTGAAGGGGAGGTCGCTCTCCTCCTGGACGTTGATGGCGTCGATGTCGGCCCGGAGACCGATCACCCGCTCGTCGCTGCCGATCTCGGCGACCAGCCCCGTCTCCAGGGGGCCGGGGCTATAGGAGATGCCGGCCCGATCGAGGGTCCGGGCGAGGAAGCGGGTGGTCTCCACCTCCTCGAAGCTCAGCTCCGGGTGGGCGTGGAGGCGGCGCCGCGCGGCCAGGATCCTCCCCCACTGGGCAGCAAGTCTGCGCTCGATCAGATCGTACCAGGGCTGGCGCTCCATCTAACCTCCCGAGGCCACGTAGACTACTTCGCCGCCGACGACGGTGAAGGCCAGAGATAGGCTCCCCGCGGCGGGATCGCCGGAGAGGAGCAGCAGGTCGGCCGGGCTGCCCGGCGACAGGTCGTGCTCTTCGGTGGGGATTCCGAGGAGACGGCGGGGGTTGTGGGTGGCCATCCGCACCGCGTCCTCCAGGCTCACACCCGCGAAGGCGACGACGTTCCCGAGCCCCTCGACCAGGTGGAGGGCCGAGCCGGCCAGGTAGGGGGTCCCGGCCAGCTGGACCCTGCCCGCAGGGGTCAGCACCACTCGTTGGTCCATGAAGAGGTACTCGCCCGGCGGCGTCCCGGCCGCGAACATCGCGTCGCTGACGAGGATGATCCGATCCACCCCCTTGGCCCGCAGGATGGTCTTTACGACCGCCGGCGGCAGGTGGTGGCCGTCCGGGATGATGCTGGCCCACAGCTCGTCGCAGGCCAGCTGGTCCCAGAGGTAGTTGGGATGCCTGGGCAGTTGGGCGTGGCTGCCGTTGCCCAGATGGGTCGATAGCCTGGCACCGGCGGCGACGGCGGCGGAGACCTGCTCCCCGTCGGCGGACAGATGGCCAAGTCCGATCACCACGCCCTCGGCCGTCAGTCTCTCGATGAAGGGGATCGCGCCCGGCAGCTCCGGCGCCAGGGTGACGATCCGGATCCTCCCGCCGGCGGCCTCCTGCATGGCCTGGAACTCCCGGTAGTCCGGGGGGCGAACCGCCGACACAGGGTGGGCGCCCCGTGGCCCGTCCTCCGGGGAGATGTAGGGACCCTCCAGGTGAATCCCGAGGACTGCCCGCCGGGTTGCAGGATCCCTCTGGCATGCCGCGGCCACGGTCCGGAGGGAGTGGATCATCCACTCAGGGGAGCCCGTCGTGATGGTGGGGCAGTAGTAGGCCACCCCGGCTTTCCAGAGGGCCCGGGTCACATCCCGAACGTGCTCTACTGTGACCTCCGGAACGTTGAAATCCCGTCCGGCGAAGCCGTTCACCTGGATGTCCACCAGGGCAGGGACCAACCAGAAGGATCGAGCAGATTCGGCACCAGCTCCCATCAGCTCGACGACCCTGGAGATGCGGTCGCCCTCCATCTGCACCTCGATCGGGTCCCCGGTGACGTAGTGTCCCCCGCACAGATCGTGAGTCATCGCTCGAACCTTCCCGGTCTCGAGACTGAATGGAAGGACGCCGGTATCGCGCTCTCCGTCAGCTGCATCTTCAGCTCGCGAGTAAGGAGGAGGATTCCCGGTCGAGGTACAGCCAGGCGTGAGACCGGCGCTGCAGTATCGACGCCGGGCAGTCGGGCGTAACGGGACCCTCTAAGGCGGCTTTCACCGCCGCGGCCTTGCGCCTCTCGGGAACGACCACCAGCAGCCGACGGGCCGACAGGAGTCCGGGAACCGTCAGGGACAGTGCATCTTCCGGCACCTCTTTCAGCTTCGCGAAGTGCCCCTCGCCCACCTGCTGCATCCGGCAAGCGTCGTCCAGCCTGACCACGTGAATCGTTTCGGTCGTTCCGAAGTCCGCCGGGGGATCGTTGAAGGCCAGGTGGCCGTTTTCTCCAATGCCCATCACGCAGGCGTCGGGTGGATACTCTTTGAGGAGTCCTGTGTACCTCCGTAGCTCCCCGGCAACGTCCTGGGTGTCCCCACGGATGCCAAAGAACGTACGAGGCCGGACCACGTCGGTCAGTTTCTCCCGGATGTACCTCTGAAAGCTCGCCGGGTGCCGGTCCGACATCCCCAGATACTCGTCCATGTGGAAGACCAGCACCTTGTCCCACTCCACGTCCTCCCGTCGTCGCAGCGCCGCCATGAACTCCAACTGCGAGTTGCCGGTGGCCACGACGATCGAAGCGAAGCCGCGGCGAGCAATGCTCTCCTTGAGGGTCGCCGCCAGATCCTCGGCGGCCTTCGCCCCAAGGGCAGCAGGCGTGTCAAAGAGCTGAACGGTCAGCTCCCCGTACCTCCGGACTTGCTGCGGGTCGCCCAATTGCACACACTCCTTTATCCGATGGAGCTTCACGCTCACTCGGTCTCTAGACGGCGGCGCCCGACTGGAAACCCGCGCGGATCGCGTCCGCCAGGTTGCCGGCCCGCGCAGCGTCTCCTATGGTCTGAACGGCGACGCGTGCCGTCCGCAGCTGCTCGGCCAGCTCCGCCTGGGGTCGAGACCCGCAAGCCAGGACCACGCTGTCCACCGGGGTTAGCTCGGCGATCACCCCCCGGCGCTCGTACAGCACCCGCTTGGGCTCTATGGCGGTGACTCTGGCCTGAAGCAGTATCTCCACTCCCCTGGTCACCAGCCGGTCCAGCAGCATCCGTCGGGTCCAGGGCACCAGCTCCGGGGCGACGTCGGTGAGCATCTCCAGGATGCTCACCTGCTTACCCCGAGCGGCGAGGAACTCCGCCGTCTCGCATCCCACGTCGCCTCCGCCCACCAAGGCCACCCGATCTCCCACCTGAGCTTTTCCCGACAGGACGTCCCAGGCGGAAACGGCGTGCTCCTTTGCCCCCGGTATGGGCGGCCAGACG
>DAHVXI010000093.1:0-10688 GCA_027356795.1 Chloroflexota bacterium
GTGGGTGCACGGTGAGCCGGAGGAGCTTCAGAGACCTGGCGAAGTCGCTCCGAGGACCGGTGGGTATCCCTTTTCGCTCCAGGGCCGCGGTAACTTCGGCGATCACTACCTGCGACGTCTCGAGGTCGAGGATCTTGTAGCTGCCGAGGATCAGGAGGGCCTTGGCGGCACCCCAATCGGTGGCGATGCCCTGGACCAGGACGCCGGAGTCGAGGAATACCCTGGCCATCTAGCCGTCCGCCAGCTCTGGGTAGAGGGAGCGGAAGGTGTCCTCCTTGTGGGCCTCCATGTCGGCGACGATGTCGTCGGCGGTGATCTCGGCACGGCGCAGCCTCTCCTGGAGGCTGGTCAGGGTCTGGTTGAGGTAGGTGTGCTCGGGCACGTAGAGCAGACAGTCACCGATGACGATCTCCAGGAGGTGGGTGCCTCGGTCGATGGCAAGCTTCTTCCTGGCGTCGGCTGAGATGGTTATCTGCCCCTTGGAGCTGACGGTGAGGGACTGCAGGTGATCGCGGTCGGCGGACATGTTGACCTCCAGGTGGCCGGCTTGTCGATCGAGGCTTCCACGGTAAGACATATCTTACCATCGAAGTTGGTGGTAGGGAAGGGCCGGTGACGGGCCCGCGTAAGAACGGCCAGAGCCTGACCTACGGTGACCCCGCCCACGTGCACGCCGTGACGGCCTTCGGTCGGCGGCCTACACGTATGATGCCAACGGCTGCATGGTGACGAGGGGCGCTCAGGTGGTGAGGTACGACCCCGAGCGGCGGCCGGTGAGGGTGGACGAGCGAGGCCGTCCTGGATGCTTTGTCCTCGCTTGACGGTCTGGCGAATGCGATGTAGGCTGTGTATGACAGTGACTACCGTGGAGGGACGAACGTGGCCGCCACCCCAAAGACGATCAGGATGCCGGACGAGGTCCGAGAGCCGATAGAGGAGGAGGCGCGTCTGGCGAGGCGCGATTTCTCTAGCGTCGCCAACGAGATGCTGCTGGAGGCGATCAAGATGCGCCGCATCCCGGGCATCATCTTCGCCGATAGTCCTTCTGGAGGAAGGGTCGCCCGCATCGCGGGGACCGGCCTGGAGGTGTTCGAGGTCGTGCAGGCCTATCGCTCGATGGAGAGCTCCTGGCCGCGACTGAAGGAGGCGTTCCACTGGCTGTCCGACCTGCAGCTTCGGGCGGCCCTGGCCTATGCCGACGCCTACCCTGAGGAGATAGAGGAGCGGATTCGACGAGAGGAACAGTGGACTCCCGAGGCTCTCTGGGAGCGGTACCCCTTCATGTCTCCCAGGGGAAGATGAGAGGTGAGGTTCTACCTCGACGAGGACCTCTCGGCCAGGATAGCCGAGATCGCGAGGGGGCTGCAGGTGGATGTCGTCGCTGCCCAGGAGTGTGGACATCTTGGGCGGGACGACGACTTCCAGCTGGCATTTGCGGCTAGCGAAAGTCGCTGCCTGGTCACGCGGAATCGGGATCACTTCCGGGCGCTGACAGTGCAGTTCATCCATCAGGAGCGACCTCACGCCGGGGTCCTGGTGGTTCCTTACTCCTTGCCGCCGGACCGCTTCAGGCTGATTGCCGCGGCCCTGGCCGAGTACGACCGACGTCACCCGGGCGGCATCTCCCCCTATACCTTCGACTTCTTGCCTCACCCCGAGAGCTGAGCGGTCGTGGAACCACAAGGCACCAAGCCACCAAGCTGCGCGTCCGCCAAGTCTGCCATGGTTCTGATTGTCATCCTATGACAGTGCGGCGGCGGGGGCAGAGCGCCTCGCACTGCGTTTTGACGCGAGGGGGGCCGGCACGGCGGCCGGCCCCCTGTGAGAGCGGATCGGTTGCAGGGGCGATTCGCAAACCGCCCCCACGGCCGTCAGGGTCAGGGCACTACCTCCAGGTTGAGCGGCACCCGAGAGCTCACCCCTCCGCCGCTGGCCTCCAGGAAGATCTCGTCCACGTAGAGGCCGGGCTTCAGGGAGCCGTTGGAGTTCACCGTCACGCCGACCCGTTCGCCGGGGTAGGCGGTGGAGGGCATGTTAACCGAGGCGCCTGCCGGCAGACCCTTGACCGAGAGCTGCAGCTGGGAGTTGAACCCCTCGATGCCCCGCAGCCGCAGGGTGAAGCCGGCAGTCTGGCCCGGGCTGAACTTGAAGGCCGCGGGATCCAGGGCGAGCGCGACGCCCGGCTGGGCCGAGCCCGGATCGCCCAGGCGAGGCTCCTGGATCGGGGCGTCGGCCGCCACCCCCTGCTGGACCAGGACGAAGGTCTGCCCGCCGATGTAGTGGTAGCCGTCGGGATCGAAGGGGCCCTTGACCCCGGAGGAGGGCAGGTCGACCATGTACCAGCCGCTCTGCTCCTTCAGCGGGAACTGCTGGCCCAGCTTGTCCATCAGGGTGGCGCTGGAGCCCTGCTTGGGCACCCGGACCCGCAGGTTGTCGCTGGTGGCGTTCCAGAGGACCGTCACGCGCCGGCCGTCGGGCTGGTCGATGACCACCTGGTAGACCTGCCAGTTGGGGTAGTAGGAGTTGGGATCCTGAGGCCAGGGGGTGCCGAAGGGCTGGCTCTCCCGTTCCAGCGGCACGAAGCTGACCTTGCGGGCGCCGTTGATCAGCGGCGCCATGGTCTTGAAGGCCTGGAAGGCGGGCCTGGGGTAGCCGTCGTCCCGCATGAGGCCCCAAACCTCCTGCTCCCTCCAGACGCCTCCGTCGGTGATCCTATACCATCCCACCCTCTGGTAGCCGGCTGCCGCCGAAATGGCCAGGGCCTGGGCTACGTAGTCCCCCTGGACGGTGAGGGTGACCCGCTGGCCGTCGGAGGGCTTGGGGGTGGCGGGGTCATCGTAGGGCATGGCGTTGGTCTCGGTCAGCCAGATCGGCTTGTCCACGCCCTTCGCCTTCATGGCGTTCTTCATCTCTACGTGGATCCGCAGAAGGTCGTCGGGCGCGCGGTAGATGTTGAAGGCCGCCACGTCGAAGAAGAAGCTGCCGCCCCGGGCCTCCGGGTCAGCCGCGGCGATGTCCAGGATCCGCTTGAAGAAGGGTTGGCGCCCCATGTTGATGTCGACCCAGTAGGAGGTGGCGCCGAAGATCACGGTGGCGTTGGGGTTGGCGGCCTTGATGGCCTGGTAACCCCGCTTCAGCAGCATGTAGTAGTCGGCGTCGCTGCCGAGCCAGGTGTAGGACTGGCCGGCGCCCTTGTCGCCGGGCTTGAACTCGGGCTCGTTCCAGATCACCCACCGGTCGATCCGTCCCTTGTAGTGGGCGGCAATGCGGCCGGCGAACTGGGCCCAGTAGTTGTTCGGGTCGCTCGCGGGCAGAGACAGGTTTCTGGGGACAGACCTCTGGCCATCCCCGGGGTTCTGGGCGGCCCAGGCGGGGGTGAACTGTAGGACGCCCACCACGTCCCAGCCGCGATTCAGATCTCGCTGAAGATTGTCTGGCGGGAAGTAGCTATCCGCCCGCCAGTCGCCGGGTCCGCCCGCCTGGATGTCCGACCAGGAGAGGATGACCCTGTCCCAGTTGATCCCCAGCTGGGTGGAGGCGTCGTTCCGGAAGGCCTCGGACACGCCGAAGCGGGGGGCCGAGCTCGAGGCTGCCACGGGTGCCACCTGCCGGGAGGGCTCCAGGACAACGGTTTGCGGTTGCGGAGCGCCTCCGGACGGGGCCAGTTGGGTCGCCTGGGGCTGATCCGGCCCTTCCCAGTCGAACCGCTGGTCGTTGGGGCGGGACTGGACGCCAGCCGGGCCGTTGATCCAGGTGGTGGCGCCGTTGGTGAAGGCGGTCCAGTTGTCTGCCTTCCTCCAAACCATCAGCCCCGTGGTGGTTTTCTGCAGGGAGTCGCCGTTGGGGCCGTAGTGCTCGGCCTCGGTGGGGCTCCCCGCCACGTCGGGGATCTGGTCGGCCAGCAGTTTGAACCCCAGCTTGAATTCGAAGGGCGCCGCCTCGGGGCCGGATTCCGCGAAGGCAACCAGGGGAACCAGGGCCAGCAGCAAAAGCAGCAAGGCGAGGGCAAGCCTACGCACGCGGGGTGTACCTCCTTAAACTAACCTACCTAATGGCTCAGGGTGGAAGGGACCGACGGACGCGCGGCAATCCGCGGGGATCGCCAACCGGCCACGGGGAATCCAACGGCCGGTCGCGAACTGGCGCGACGATGCCGGCATAATACGAAGGCAGCAGGGACACCGCAATAGGGGAAACACCTACTGGAGCAGGGCCTTTTAGTTGTCACCCTGAGCGCAGCGAAGGGTCTCCACGCACATGTGCAGAGATTCTTCGCTGCGCTCAGAATGACACGGCCGTGGCCTTGACGCTGCACTTTGTGGGTTTGGCACCGGAAGACTAAAAGGCCCTGCCTACTGGAGCGCTGCGGCTTGACAAGGACTTCACAAAGTGTATACTAGCTTCCGGATGCTGATGTTGGCATCCGTATCGTGAAAGGTGTTGAGCGCCTTCGCGGGTGAAAGGCCCTGCGGAGGTGCTTTTTTTTCTGGTGATGCTGCGTGGAGTAAAGGGGCTCCCGTGCTGCCAAGACGACGTGGCAAGGGTAAGGCCAGTGTGGGCCGGAGGTCAGGGGCACGCCCTCGGGCTGCGCTCCGGATCAGCCGATGTGTCGCGAAGGATACTGACGGTGCCCAGTACTGGAGGCTGGCCTGCCCAGGCCAGCCTTCTTTGCTGATCCGATCCTCCTATGCGTTCTCTGACTGCCATCGCCACGGGAGGAATCGCGGCTTTCCCGTCTGTGGCCCCCGTGTACTCCACATCCGCGGGGTGGGTCCGGCGGCGGATCTGCCCGTCTTTCCGGAGAGAGCTGCTACTCAGAACCGGGCACCCGGGAGGGTGGCTGGACAATTTGGAGGTAAGAAACTTGCCGTGCGGGCCTGGCAAGGCCGGTAGCCGGAACACCCCGATTCGGATTCGTCAGTGAAGTAGGAGGGGCGAATCATGGAACCAAGTGCACAGTTGGTGGCGGTGGCAACGTTGCTGCCGTTGCTGGCCGGCCTGATCTGCTACTTCCTCAGGAGCAGCGCGATCCGGAGCCTCACGGTGATCGTGACGACCGTCGCACTGATCGCGGTCTCCCTGCTGTTGCTGCAGAACGGGCCTTTCGAGTACTCACCCCCGCCGGTCGCGGGACTGGAATGGAACACCCTGATCACCGTAGCCGACATGGCTCTGCTGGTGGTATTCCTGGCCCTCGGCCTCTACCTGCGCAACACCCTGATCACGGTCCTGGCGCTGGCGCAGGCGGCCATCATGGGCTACTTCGAGTTCGTCATGGGAGCTCACGTGGAGGTCAAGCCCGCCCTCTTCGTGGACGAGCTCTCCATCATCATGGCTCTGGTAATCTCCATCGTAGGTTCTCTCATCTGCGTCTACGCCCTTCAGTACATGAAGGACCACGAGCACCACATCCAGCTGGAGGGGGGGACTCGCCAGCCCCGCTTCTTCTTCTGGCTGGTGGTCTTCCTGGGCGCCATGAACGCCCTGGTGTTCGCCAACAACCTGCTGTGGGTCTACTTCTTCTGGGAGATCACCACCCTCTGCTCCTTCATGCTGATCCGGCACGACCTGACGAAGGAGTCGATAGCCAACGCCACCAGGGCCCTATGGATGAACTCCCTGGGCGGAGTGGCCTTCGCCGCCGGCATCGTGCTGATGTACGAGCGGGCACACACCCTCTCCCTGAAGGAGCTGATCTTGGCCGGGGCTCAGCCGGAGATGGTCCTCCTGCCGCTGTCCCTGCTGGTGTTCGCCGGCTTCACCAAGGCGGCCCAGATGCCCTTCCAGAGCTGGCTGCTTGGGGCCATGGTGGCACCGACGCCGGTGTCCGCCCTGCTCCACTCCAGCACCATGGTCAAGGCGGGCGTCTACCTGGTCGTTCGACTGGCCCCCGCCTACGTGGGCACCAACCTGAGCACCATTGTGGCGCTGGCCGGCGCCTTCACCTTCCTGCTGACGGCGGTGCTGGCCATCAGCCAGAGCAACGCCAAGCGGGTGCTGGCCTACTCCACCATCTCCAACCTGGGGCTGATCATCGCCTGCGCCGGTCTCAACACCCCGCTGGCCATCAGTGCGGCGATCATGCTGATCGTCTTCCATGCCATCTCCAAGGCGCTCCTCTTCCTCTGCACCGGCGTCATCGAGCACAAGATCGGGAGCCGGGATATCGAGGACATGGAGGGCCTTATCTCCCGACAGCCCGCCCTGGCCCTCATCACGGTTGTGGGCATCCTCACTATGCTGCTGCCGCCCTTCGCGGTGCTGATCAGCAAGTGGGCCGCCATCGAGGCCTCGGTGCGCATGCCGGCGATCACCCTATTCTTCATCGTCGGCAGCGCCGCCACGGTGGTCTTCTGGGTGAAGTGGGTTGGCAAGCTGCTGGGCGCCCCCTCGGGCGTTGGGAGACGTGGTGGCACTTCCCTGGAAAGCCTCTACGCCACACCGCTGGTGCTGCTGGTGGGTATGGCCGTGGTGCTGAGCGCGGTGGTCGCCCCGGTGGTGAACGCCATCGTGGAGCACGCAGTGATGCCCTATTACAAGACGGCCGGCATCACCGCCGTGGGGGTGGACCTGAGCACCGGTGTCGGCTTCATCACCGTGTGGCCACTCTTCCTGGTGCTGATGCTGGTGGTGACCCCGGCCTACTTCTTCGTCCGGGTGAAGGCCGAGCAGGTGCGACCCGCCTACATGTGCGGCGAGAACACCGCCGCGGGCCCCACGGTGCAGTTCCGCACCCTGCAGGATAGGACCGAGGCCATCGTGACCAGCGGTTACTACTTCGAGAAGGCGCTGGGAGAGAAGCGCCTGAACGTCTGGGCGAACCCGGTGGCGATCGCGCTGCTGGTGGCCCTGGTAGGGGTGGTGCTGCGATGACGACGAACGATCTCTTGACCGTAATCGTGACTATCGTCCTCGGCCCCCTGGTCGGCGGTTTCCTGTTCGGTGTCGATCGAAGGCTGACGGCGAGGCTGCAGGGCCGCTACGGGCCGCCCCTCGCGCAGCCCTTCTACGACTTCCTGAAGCTGTGGTCCAAGAGCCGCATCGTGGTCAATCAGTCCCAGATGATGTACGTATACGGCTACCTGGCGTTCACCATCACGGCCCTCTGCCTGATGGCGCTGCGGCAGGACCTGCTGATCATCATCTTCGTCCTGGCCTTCGGCGGGATCTCCCTGATCATGGGGGCCTTCTCGGTGAAGTCCCCCTACTCCAACTTCGGAGCCCAGCGAGAGATCCTGCAGATGGTGGCCTACGAGCCGATCCTGATGCTGGCGGCGGTCGCCATCTATCTGAAGACCGGCAGCTTCATGGTGTCGGACATCTTCAGCAAGCTGCAGCAGCCACTGCTGTTCTCCCTGCCTCTGATCTTCGTGGCCCTGCTGATCATCCTCACCATCAAGATGAGGAAGTCTCCCTTCGACATCTCCGCCTCGACCCACGCGCACCAGGAGATCGTGCGCGGGATCTACACCGAGTACTCCGGCCCCTACCTGGCGCTGATCGAGCTAACTCACTGGTACGAGCTGCTGTTGGTGCTGGGGATTATCGGCCTCTTCTGGGCAACCAGCATTTGGGCGGCCGCCGCCATAGCTCTGGCCGCTTTTCTGCTGGAGATCGTGGTGGACAACATCGAGGCGCGGATGACCTGGTCGTGGATGATCAAGTTCGTGTGGAGCACCGGTATCACTCTGAGCGTCGTGAACATCGCGGTGCTCTACCTGCTCAGGTAGAGACGCGATATATCGCGTCTCTACGGGATAGGACGGGAGGATGGAGCGATGGGACTGATAAATACAGCCCGCATGAAGTCGCCCTGGATCCTGCACTACGACTGCGGTAGCTGCAACGGGTGCGACATCGAGATACTGGCCTGCCTCACCCCGCTGTACGACGTCGAGCGCTTCGGCATCGTCAACGTGGGTAACCCCAAGCACGCCGACGTGCTGGTGGTGACCGGGCCGGCCAACCGGCGAAACCAGCGGGTGCTGCGCAACCTGTACGACCAGATGCCGGAACCCAAGGCGGTGATAGCGGTGGGCACCTGCGCCTGCTCCGGCGGGGTGTTCCATAACTGCTACAACGTCATGGGCGGCGTCGACAAGGTGGTACCGGTGAACGTGTACGTGCCGGGCTGCGCGGCCAAGCCGGAGGCGATCATCGACGGGGTAGTGAAGGCGCTGGCCCTGTTCGCGCCAGCCAACGGCAAGGAGGCTGCAAAGTGATCGACAACGAGAGAGCAGTCACCCCCCAGGAGCTGGTGGACGAGGTGAAGAAGCTGTGCGACGGCGGCTACCGCTTCTGCACCGCCACCTGCCTGGACCAGGGGGACGACTTCGAAATCATATACCACCTCGACAAGGATCTGACGATGCAGAACCTCAGGATGGTCTTCCCCAAGGAGGCCGAGGTTCCCAGCATCACCGGCGTCTACCTGGCGGCTTTCCTGATCGAGAACGAGATGAAGGAGATGTTCGGGGCGAATATCGCCGGCATCGCCGTGGACTACGGAGGAAGGCTGCTGGTGACCGAGGAGACCCTGCAGACCCCGATGCTGAAGTCGGTCCAGGTGACCTCGCTGGCCGTCAGCCCCAACGGAGGTGCCCAATGAGCCGCCAGACCGTAGTCCCCTTCGGTCCGCAGCACCCGGTCCTGCCGGAGCCGATCCAGCTGAAGCTGACCCTGGAGGACGAGAGGATCGTCGGCGCCCTGCCGGCCTTCGGCTACTGCCATCGCGGCGTCGAGAAGGCGGGCGAGATCAACGAGTATGCCCAGAACGTCTTCCTGGTGGAGCGGATCTGCGGCATCTGCAGCTTCATCCACGCCCTCTGCTACTGCCAGGGGATCGAGCAGATCATGGGCGTGGAAGTGCCCTCCCGCGCCAAGTACCTGCGGGTCATCTGGAGCGAGCTGCATAGGATCCACAGCCACCTGCTCTGGATCGGCCTCCTGGCCGACGCCTTTGGCTTCGAGAGCCTCTTCATGCAGACCTGGCGCTACCGCGAGAAGGTGATGGACGTCCTGGAGAAGACCTGCGGCAGCAGGGTTATCATCTCCACCTGCACCATCGGCGGCGTGCGACGGGACATCAGCGAGGAGAATCTGTCGGAGATCCTGAGCACCCTGAAGGAGGTTCAGGGCCACCTGGATCAGATAGCCCATGTCATCGAGAAGGACTACACCGTCCGGAAGCGGTGCATCGGGGTGGGGATGCTCCCCAGGGAGCAGGCGTTGGCCTTCGGTGCCGTGGGCCCCACCATGAGGGGCAGCGGCATCGCCCAGGACCTGCGCATGACCGGCTACGCCGCCTACGGGGACCTGAACTTCGAGCCGGTGGTGGAGACCGGATGCGACAGCTACGCCAGGGCCCTGGTTCGGGTGCGGGAGTGCTACCAGTCCATCGACCTGGTTCGGCAGGCCATCGACAGGATGCCTGCCGGCGACCTGGCGGTGAAGGTGAGGGGCAATCCCAACGGCGAGGTGGTCTTCCGGGTGGAGCAGCCGCGGGGCGAGCTGATCTACTACATCAAGGGGAACGGCACCAAGAACCTGGAGCGATTGCGGGTGCGGACCCCGACCTACGCCAACGCCGCGACCCTGCTGACGATGTTGCCGGGGATGACGCTGGCCGACGTGCCGGTGATCGCCCTGTCCATCGACCCCTGCTTCAGCTGCACCGAGAGATAGGGAAGGAAAGGAGCACGCAGATGCCTTGGTTCTTGCCGGGGGTTCTTGGCAACCTCTTTGGAGGCCCTGCCACGCGGCTCTACCCCTTCCAGAAACGAGAGCCGTTCGAGAACGCGCGGGGGCAGATAGAGCTGGACCGGGACAACTGCAACTACTGCGGGGCCTGCTCGAAGCGCTGCCCGACTTCGGCCATCAACGTTGACCGGACCAACAAGGTGTTCTACTTCGAGCCGTTTCGCTGCATCATCTGCGAGGCCTGCATCGAGATCTGTCCGAGGAACGGGATCAAGCTGCTGAGCAACCACCGGTCGCCGGAGTACACCAAGGAGACCCTGATATTCAGGGCCGAGGACGGTGAGAAGGCGGCCGCGGCCTCCGACTGCCAGTAGCCCTTAAGACGGGGCGACCTGGAGATGGGGAGACGGGGAGGAGGTTACTTCCTCTCTCCCCGTCTCCGTTTCTCCCAGTCTCCCCGTCGCTGCCGCTTCCATCTCCAGCAGCCGCCTCTTCTGCTCCAGCCCCCCACCGAACCCCGTGAGGCTCCCTCCGCTGCCCACCACCCGATGGCAGGGGACGACGATGGGGACCGGATTCGCCGCCATGGCGCCTCCCACGGCCCGGAAGGCGTGGGGCGAGCCCGCCTCACGGGCCAATTCGGCGTAGCTCCGGGTCTCGCCGTAGGGGATGCGGGCACACAGATCCCACACTCGCCGCCAGAAGGGCGGCCCCTCGGGGAGATCCACGGGGATGCCAGAGAAATCCACGGGTTTGCCATCCAGGTAGCCCTGCAACCTCTGCTGCAGCTCGGGCCAGGCGCTGCCCTCCTGCGGGAAACCCTGCGGCCAGGCCGAGCATAGCCGGTTCCAGGCGCCGTTTTCGGTGGACTGGGGAAGGGTCAGCCCGGCGAGCCCCCGACGGGAGACGGCCATGCCCAGCCAGCCCCAATCTGAGGGGAAGACGGAGAGGAGGATAGCCATGAGAGTACCTCCCGATGTTTGCCTCAG
>DAHVXI010000097.1:0-5897 GCA_027356795.1 Chloroflexota bacterium
ACGGTTCGCTTCCGTCTCGCCCAGCCTAACGCCGCATTCCTCTCTCGCCTCATCCTGGGGATCGCCCCCAGGCATCTGCTGGAGGGACAGGATCTGGCCACCACCCCCTTCAACTCCCAACCCGTCGGGACCGGCCCCTTCATGTTCGACAGCTGGGCCAAGGGTGAGAGGGTGGTGTTGAAGAGGAATCCCAACTACTTCGGCACGAAGCCCAAGGTCGACCAGGTGGCCTGGAAGATCGTCCCAGACAGCAACATGCTGGCCCTCCAGGCCCTGAACGGCGAGGTGGACGGCGCGCCGCTCTACAGTCCGGCGGACGCGGCGACTGTCAAGAGCTCGGGCAAGATGGCGCTCTACGACACCCTCGAGGGCAACACCCAGATCAGCCTTCAGTTGAAGAACCCCCTCTTCCAGGACGTACGAGTCCGATGGGCCCTGGCCTACGCCATCGACACTCAGTCTCTCGTAGACAAGGTGATGATGGGCACCGCCCTGCCGGCAACCTCCGACATCCTACCCAACTCCTGGGCCTACAATCCCAACGTCCGCACATTCCCCTACGATCCCGCCAAAGCCAGGGAGCTCCTCGCTGAAGCTGGGTGGAAACCGGGCCCCGACGGCATCCTGGCCAAGGATGGACGGCGTTTCTCCCTCTCCCTGATGACCGACGCGGGCCACAAGGCTCGCGAGCAGGTGATGTTGGCCGTCCGCCAGAGCTGGGCCGATCTGGGGATGGAGGTGAAGGCCGGGGTTCCTGGAGCGACCTGCCCAGCCATCTCCTGTTGCCGGCCACGGCCCTGGCCCTCCGGGACGCCGGTCGCTTCGCTCGGATCTGCCGTGCCTCCATGCTGGAGGTGCTGAGCCAGGACTACGTCCGAACGGCCACCGCCAAGGGGCTCGGCACCACCGCCATCGCCACCCGCCACCTCCTCCGCAACGCCCTCCTTCCGCTGCTGACCTTGCTGGGCATGTCGACGCCCGGGCTGCTGGGGGGTGCGGTGGTGATAGAGACCGTCTTCAGCTGGCCGGGGATGGGACGGCTCGCCATCGAGTCCGCCCTGCAGCGAAACTACCCGGTCATCATGGGCGAAGTGCTGATAGTCGCCGCCCTGGCCCTCCTGGGCAGCCTCCTGGCCGATCTGGCGTACAGCCTGGCGGACCCACGAGTGGGCCGCGCCCCGAAGGGGTGAGACTTGGCTACTCATCTCTCCCAACTGGCTGGTGGGCCCGCCGGGCCCCTCAGGGAAGCAGCCCTCCCCGCAGAGCTGTCGAAAACCACGCGCGGCACTCTCGGGGCTCTCCGCTGGCGCCGCTTCGCCCGCGACCCTCTCGCGCCCGCCGCCCTGGGGCTGCTGATCCTCCTGGGGCTGGCCGCCCTGCTGGCCTCACCCCTGGCGCCCTACGACCCTTCGCGCATCGACCTGGGGCGGAGCACGCTCCCTCCCAGCCCCCAGCACCTTCTCGGCACCGACACCCTCGGTCGCGACCTGCTGAGCCGAGCCCTCTACGGGGCGAGGATCTCCCTGGCCGTTGGCGTCGGCGCAGCCGGGTTGTCGGCCCTGTTGGGCGTGGCCCTTGGGCTGGCAGCCGCCTACCGAGGGGGAATCCTGGACGCCACCGTCACCCGGCTGGTGGACGCCGCCCTGGCGATGCCCGCCTTCTTCCTGCTGATCGCCCTGCAGTCCATCTTCGGATCCGGCCTTCTTACCCTCATCGTGATGGTCTCCCTGGTTGGATGGATGGTGGTGGCCCGGGTGGTGCGGGCGGTGACCCTTAGCCTCAAGGAGCGGGAGTTCGTCCTGGCTGCTCGGGCCCTGGGCTGCTCCGGGTGGCGCATCGTCCTTCGCCACCTGATCCCCAACCTCGTCAGCCAGGTGGGTGTGCTGTTCGCCCTGGGTGTTGCCGATGCCCTGCTGCTGGAGTCGGCCCTCAGCTTCCTGGGGATGGGGGTTCCCCCTACGGAACCCAGCTGGGGCAACATGCTCAACGACGCTCAGGCTGCTATACTGTCCGGGGCCTGGTGGATCGCCGCCTTCCCGGGCGCCCTGATCCTGGGGACGGCCCTGGCCGTCAATCTGGTCGGGGATGGCCTGCGGGAGCTGTTCAGTCCGGAAGGGCTGTGACGGCGGCGTACGGCCATCGACCCATCGGCCATCCGGCAACTTCGTGGCACCGTTGCCCACCGCTGAGGCGGGCTGAAAACCAGCCCGAAGAAGGCTGTAGTGATGACCACGCACTATCGCGGCCGTCTCCAAGCCCTGGTGGTCCTCGTCGCAGCCGTCCTGCTGCTCTCCCTGCTGGCTGCCTGCCGCGGACCGGCCCCAACACCCACTGCCGGCCAGGAGATGCTGCTGGCGATGCTGGATGTGGGGCAGGCGGACAGTGTCCTGGTGAGGTCGCCCGCCGGCCGCACCATGCTGGTGGATGCCGGCAACGAGGCCGCCGACGTGGACCGGGTGATACTTCCCTTCCTGAAGGCCCGCGGGATCTCGTCGCTGGACTACCTGGTGTTGACCCATCCCGACCAGGACCACGTGGGCGGGATGCCCGCCCTGCTGGGCGCCTTCCCCGTCGGGAGCTTCGTCGACTCGGTCCAGCCGGGGATAACCAACCAGAGCTACCTCCGCACCCTTCAACGTGTGCAGGGCAAAGGGATCAAACCGGTGAAGGCACGCCGGGGGCAACCTGCCCTGGAGCTGGGCGCGAGCACAGAGGTGCAAGTCCTCGCCCCCGAGGAGCCGCTGATTGGGGGTAGCAGCCCCACCAACAACAACTCCATCGTGCTCCGTGTGACCTATGGCGGCGTGTCCGCCCTGCTGACGGGCGACATGGAGCACGAGGAAGAGCAACGGCTCCTCGACCACCGCGACGATCTCAGGAGTCAGATCCTGAAGGTCGCGCACCATGGAAGCCAGGGCACCACCTCCAGCGAGTTTCTGGATGCAGTAAACCCGGAGGTCGCCCTCATATCCGTCGGCGCGGGCAACTCCTACGGCCATCCCCACAGGCAGCTCCTTCAGCGACTGGAGAGCCGCCGGCTGAAGAGCTACCGCACCGACCTGAACGGCACGATCCAGCTACTGATCGACGGCAGCGACTTTCGAGTGAGCACGGAGAAGCAGGGAGGTTGACCCTCAGTTGGCTGAGAAAGCGCGACTCTGGGCCACTGTTGATCGGATCGTACGCGACCATGAAGGAAAGGACCATGCGGTCCTGGTCCTCGACAACGGCCAGCAGTTGGTGCTACCCGTGGAGGCCCTACCTCCCGGCGCACAACCGCAGCAGGTCGTCACCGTCGAATTCCGGATCGATCCCGAGGAAACCTCCCGAAGGGCCGGCCAGGTCGAGCAACTCCAACAACAGCTCTTCGGCGAGGTGGAGAGGGAATAGCGGTCAGTACTACAATGGCCGCGTGACGCGCCCATCTGCGTCACAGATTTCGGCAATAGGCCCCACCGACGCGGGGCCACACAGCGCGGAGCGGAGGTGGAGCTGCTATGAGCCGGCCTACCCGCATCGAACGTGACTCCATGGGCGAGATGGCCGTTCCGGCCGATGCCTACTACGGCGCCTCGACGGCGCGGGCACTCGAGAACTTTCCCATCAGTGGGTTGCGCTTCCCCAGACGCTTCCTCTGGGCCCTGGGGCTGATCAAGATGGCCGCCGCCGAGACCAACGTGGAGCTGGGACTCCTAGATCCCCGTCTCGGCGACGCCATCGCCCAGGCAGCCAGAGAGGTGGCCGAAGGGAAGCTGGACGGCCACTTCGTCCTGGACATCTTTCAGACCGGCTCCGGCACCTCGACCAACATGAACGCCAACGAGGTGATCGCCAACCGGGCCAGCGAGATCCTGGGGGCCCAGCGGGGCGCCAAGAAGCCGGTTCATCCCAACGACCACGTCAATCTGGGCCAATCCTCCAACGACGTGATTCCGACGGCAATCCACCTCGCGGCGCTGGCCGCCATCGAGCAGGAGCTGATCCCCGCCCTCTCAGCCCTCCAGGGGGCCCTCTCCCAGAAGGCCCAGCAGTTCATGCCCATCGTGAAGACGGGGCGGACCCACCTCCAGGACGCCACCCCCATCCGGCTGGGGCAGGAGTTTGTGGGGTACGCCGGCCAGGCCGAGCGGGCGATCCGCAGGCTCCGTGGCGCCCAGGGGGAGCTGGCCGAGGTAGCCCTGGGGGGCACCGCGGTGGGGACCGGGATCAACACACATCCCGAGTTCGCCCAGAGGGTCTGCCGGCGGCTCAGCAACCTGGTGGGCGTGGAGGTGCGGGAGACCACCAACCACTTCCAGGCCCAGAGCACCCTGGATGCCGTGGTGCAGACCCACGGGACCCTCAGCACGGCGGCGGTCAGCCTGATGAAGATCGCCAACGACGTCCGGTGGCTGGGGTCCGGTCCTCGTGCAGCCATCGGCGAGCTGGCGCTGCCCGAGGTCCAGCCCGGCAGCTCCATCATGCCCGGCAAGGTCAACCCGGTCATTGCCGAGGCGCTGACCATGGTGTGCGCCCAGGTGATGGGCAACAACACCACCGTCACCATCGCGGGGCAATCCGGGAACTTCGAGCTGAACGTCATGCTGCCGGTGGCCGCCCACGACCTGCTGCAATCCATCGGCCTGCTGGCCTCCGCGACCCGCAACTTCGCCGAGCGGCTGGTCACGGGGCTCAAGGCCACGGATCGGGGGCCGGAGATGGTGGAGAAGGGGCTCGCCATCGCCACGGCGCTGGCACCGGCCATCGGATACGACGCCGCGGCGGAGATCTCCAAGGAGGCCTTCCGCACCGGCGACACTATCAGGAACGTGGCCCGCCGCCGCACCCGGCTTTCGGAGGAGGAGCTGGACCGGCTGCTCAACCCCGAGGCGATGACGGAGCCCGGCCTCCACGGGGGGCCGGCTGGAGGGTAACCGCCTCCGGTTCACCCTCCCGCCCTGTGACCTCCGTGCTGGTATAATGTCCCAGCGAGGAGGTGCAAAGGTGAAACTACCCCAGATCCGCATCCAGACCCGATCAGGCCAGCTCACCTGGCTTCAGCTGCTGTCGCTGGCCGTTTCAGGCCTCTTCTACTATCTAGGGGATATGGTGCCGGCAGGGGTCATGCTGGTGCTCGCCACGTTGTTCGGAGTGACCGCCGCCATGCGCAGGGCTCAAGACGCCCGCCAGACCCACCCGGAACTGTTCCAGAAGAGACAGCGCAAACGATAGGGACCGCGAAGGGACGATTCTGAAGCTTACCCGGCGCCCCGCTTCCACCGACTTCTACCTGAGGAGGCATCGATGACCGAACGCCCGGGCTGGGACGAATACTTCATGGGGATCGCCCACCACGTCGCCAGCAGGTCCAACTGCTCCCGCCGCCACGTGGGCGCCATCATCGTCGTGGGGCGAAGCATCGTCAGCACCGGCTATAACGGGACGCCGATGGGGGTTCGCAACTGCTTCGAGGGCGGATGCCTGCGCTGCGCCTCCGACGCCCCACCCGGCCAGGGTTACGACACCTGCACCTGCGTCCACGCCGAGGCCAATGCCATGCTTCTGGCTGCCCGCCACGGAACGGCCATAGAGCATGGCGTGCTGTACAGCACTCTGCGGCCCTGCTTCAGCTGCCTCAAGGAGGCGATCCAGGCGGGCATCCAGGAGATCGTCTACGACGCGGGCTCCGCCTACGAGGATGATCTGGAAGAGGCCTACCAGAGCCTTCGCAAGGAGGCGGGGATCCTCATGCGGCGGGCGGAGCACCTGGCCTAGAGCCAATACTGTTCACTTAAGCGATCAACATAGGAGAAGGGACGCCTCCCGTCGAGATTTGTGGCATCCTTGGAAGTGTCAACACCAGGCTGACCACAGCCCTCGAAAGGAACCGTCCCTTGGGATTCATGATACGTCAGATC
>DAHVXI010000002.1:0-32432 GCA_027356795.1 Chloroflexota bacterium
GCGGTTCGCGAACCGCCCCTACACCATATCTCCCTACGCTTTCTCAGCCAGCTGGGACGCCACCACCGCCAGCCCCACGTACAGCCAGAATAGGGCGATCATGTGGGGAAACACGATGTTGACATAATAGTGGTCCAGCAATCCCGCCGATGCGGCCGCCAGCAGGGGAGCGGCCAGACTCAGCAGAGTGCCTCGCACCTCCTCGTTTTGGGCACGCGCCCACCCCACCGCCACCTGCCAGGCCAGCAAGCCCAGCACCAGCAGGAAAGACGCCATCCCGATCAGCCCCATCTCCTGTCCGATCAGCAGGTACATGCTGGAGACCCCCAGGAAGAGATCGACGGAGGGAGGCTCCCCGAAGCCGATGCCCAGCCAGGGATAGGAGGCGATGGTGTTCAGGGCGTTCTGGTATTCGTCCAGCCGCATCAGCGCGGCCCGATCCTGGAAGGCGAGTCCCGACAGCAGCCTGCCGACCAGCAGTTGCGATTGAGGCAGGAAGGGCAGGAGCGCGGCCGCCGCCCCGATCAGCAGGAGCAGCCGCCGGTCTCGCAGGAGGCCGACCATCAGGGCGGCTATCAGGAAGCCGCCCAGGGCGCTCCGGGAGTGAGTCAGCAGCAGGGCAGCCACCAGGGGCAGGGCCATGGCCGCCAGCAGCCTGCGGTCGAGTGTGGGCTTCGCGGAAGCCAATTGGGCAAACAGCAGCGCCGAGGCCATCATCAGCAGCCCGCCGAGGACGTTGGGATCGACCGAGGTTCCGATGGCCCGGAGCACGTCGGTGTCGGCGATGGGCCTCAGGACATCGGAGCCGGTAGGGTAGCCCAAGAAGCCGAGGGAGGATAGGATCTGCGCCGCCGTCGCCTCGGGGAGGTAGAGGAGCGCCAGGGCTATTACCGCCGCGCCGAAGCCGCCCACCAGCAGGGCGGAGATGAGCCGTCTCAGGGTCTGGGTCGTTCGGACGCAGTTCAGCACGCTGAAGAAGAGCAGCGTGCTGTTGAGGCTTTTCATGAAGAGTCTCATCCGCTCCGGGGAGATGGAGTATGTGAGCCCCAGGACGAAGGAGGCGAGGGCCAGACCCAGGTACAGCAGCACCGGTGTATCCAGGGGGCTGCCAGCGAGGGGCTGGTCCCTTTGGAGCACCCGGAACAGCCACGCTGCCAGCAGGGCCGTGAGGATGACGTCCACCAGGGTGAAGCTGAAGACGAGCTTGACGGGGATCACCGCGTAGGGCAGCAGGTTGCCGACCGCTACGAAGGCCAGCAGACCGAACTCCGGGGAGGCCAGGATGGCGACCACCAGCAGGGCAACGGCCATCAGCACGCCGATCTGGAAGGGGTCCCAGAGGACGGCGCCTATCCCCAGGAGAGCCCCTCCGAGGGCCGCCAGGAGGGCGATGCGGGTCCCGATGGGAACTCTCTCGCGAGCGGAGAAGAGTCGCTGGATCAAACTCCGTACTCCCGCTATCGATAGTGGCGCCGAAACTGGTGTTGGACGGCCGGCGGGACGCACGCGCTCCGCGGGGTAGCCACGAGGCCAAGCCCCTGCCCTACGGTGTCGGTGAGCCCGCTCCAGCCGTCGGCTGCGGCGTCTTCTTGTCCAGCTGAATCTCCAGGGTGCCCACCTGGGTGTAGCGGAGCGGGGAGACCTCCTTCTCCTGGCTGCTCACCACGGCGATCGCTACCCCATACCTGGGGGAGGGGGGCGTCGGCGCGATCAGCCAGTGCTTCGTGCGCACCGGCTCGCCGGGGCGCCAGCGGTAGGCCGGGTAGCCCGGCGCCAGCGGCACCGCCTGGTCGCCGACCGGTTTTCCCCGTTCGTCCAGGAAGGCGACGTGAAGAAGGTAGTCCCCAACCGCCCGCTGTGGCACTCGCCACACCAGTTCCAGGTCGGCCGGCTCGCCCGGTTTGACCGAGGAACGGCTCAGACGGGACTCCAGCAGATCGAGCCGGTCGCTGGCCAGGTACCAGCTTCCCGTGGCCGGTCGATCAGCCGGCGGGAAGGCTTCCTCGGGGGTCGCCGTGACCGACATCTGCCCCAGGGAGAGGATCGTCCCAAGCTTCTCGCCCGAGGAGCGCTCGACGCTCATGTCCTTCATGGTGCTCTCGTCGTAGAGGAGCAACTGCAGCTCGTAGCTGCCCGGGGGAGTGCCCGGCGGTATGGCGAGGGTATGTCTGTCGTGGAGGATATCCTGCACTTTCCATTGGCTGGGCGGGTAGAAAGGGGTGATCATGAGCTCGTCGACGATAGCGAACTGGTGGCCCTGTCCGTCTACCAGCATCAGCTTGGTCTTCAGCTTGCCGTCGGCCTTCCGCAGCGGCCTCCAGTGGAGGTCGAACTGAACGGAACCTCCGGCCGCGACCCGGGTGGCTGAGACGTTCCAGCCCCAGAACTCCAGCAGCTTGCCGCCGAAGATCGCGTCGGTCTTGTGATCCACCTTGGGGTAGTAGCTGAATCTCTGCCCTGGAGTCAGGTCGAACAGCCGCAGCCCGAGCCCGCCGAAGGAGGCTTCCACGGGTACCTCTGTGGCCTGATCCTCCATGACGTGCATTACGTAGCCGGCCGGATCGGCCCACTGGGTCTGCCAAAGGATGAACCAGAGCCGGTGGTAGTTCTGATCGACCATCCGGTTTAGCCGGATGATGGCGCCGTCGAAGTCGTCGAACGGCTCCATGGGGTACCAGGGGATCTGGAGCTTGCTGTAGTAGACGTAGGGGTGGTAGCTGTTCATCATCAGCACCACCGCATCGCCGGGCTGGGAGTGGCTCTCGACGTAGCTCACCAGCGCCCGGTAGTCGCCGTACTGCTGAACGCCGGTGTTCCCGTCGCCCACGTGCATCAGCTTCGCCGGCTGCCCGTAGACGGCCGAGACGGCCACGGTGGCCGCGAGGGCGGCTGCGCCCAGGCAGGGCAGCGCCACGCGAAGCAGCAGGGGCATCGGCCGGACGGCGGTGCGCAGGAGGGTCGCGATCCCCCACGCCAGGGTCAGGTAGAAGGCCGGCGTAACCACCAGCAGGTACCTGGGGTCGAACTTGGGGCGGTAATAGGCCACGGCAAAGAGCAGAACGGAGGGCACCAGCAGGTAGAGCAGCAGGAAGAGGATGTGCGGGGACAGCTTCCTGGAGCTCCCCAGCGGCAGGGCCAGCAGCCCCAGGGCCAGCAGGGCGATGCCCAGCACCACGGGCAGCGAAGTCCCGCTCGGTCCGACGCCACCTCCTGCCACGAACAGCAGCAGGGAGGTGCGCAGGGCTGCATCCAGCTGCAGGGTGCCGGGCCAGTAGTCGCTGATCCGCTCCAGCTGGGCCACGGAGTAGCTGAGCCACGGCAGATAGGCGACCACCACGGCCGCCAGGGAGAGCAGCCATCGCCTCCAGAACCGCTGGTGAGACCTCCAGGTCAACAGCACGAAGAGCAGCTGGAACGCGAGGAGCAGAAAGGCGGTGTAGTGGGTATAGAGGGCCGCGACCGTGGCCAGGGCGTAGGCAACCCAGTTCCTCCAGCGGGGGCCGGCGAGGGCCACCAGCAGCAGGTAGGAGGAGAGCATCCCCATGAAAGTGACGGCCATGTAGTTGCGGGCCTCTTGGGAATAGCCGATGTAGAAGGCGGAGGTGGCGGCTATGGTAGCGCCAACCAGCCCCACCAGACTGACCGGCAACCGTCCTCTGAGCCCCGCCAACAGCTCGAGCCGCCTGCCCGTCTGGTAGATCAGCGGTATCAGAAGGACGCCGAAGACGACCGAGGGGAGGCGCACGGCGAACTCGCCGTTCCCCGCGATGGACATCCAGAAGTGGAGCAGGGTCGGATAGAGGGGAGGGTGGATGTCCTCGGTCACCAGTAGGTGGAACAGCTCGGGCAGCGGTTTCGCAGCGAAGACCACGCTCATGGCCTCGTCGACCCAGAGGCTCTGGCTGTCGAGCCGGTAGAGTCGAAGGGCCAGGGCGGCCAGGATGACGATAGATAGAAGAGCAGTGGGGAGAGCTCTCTCTGCTGAGAGCCTCCTGGCTTTAGCCGTCGGGGTCTCGATCCTTTCCAATGGCAATTCCCTACGAGTAGTTCAGTTCCAACGGGTCAACGGTCCCGTTCCAGGAGCGTTTCGTACATCCTAAGGTGGCGGGCCGCGATGTCGCGCCACTGGAAGTGCCGGCCCAGGGCCCGTGCGCCGGAGGCCAGCCGTTCCCGGGCGGCGGGATCGAGCCACAGCCGCTCGATGGCGTCGGCCAGGGCCGACGGGCTGTCCCTTTCTACCATGGTCACGTTCTCGCCGTCCACCAGAGATGGATCGGGATGCTGGGGGAAGGTGGTCACGATGGGGAGGCCGTGCACCAGCGCCGCCAGCAGGCTGCCCCGGCGCAGCGACACCCCGTCCCTGAAGGGCAGCGCACAGAGATCCGAGGAGAGGAGCGCGGCGGACACCTGCTCCCCGGTCACGAAACCGGTCCAGTATAACCGGTCTTCCAGCCGCCGCGACTTGATGAGGCGCACGATCCGTTGGGAGTAGCTGCGGTTGGTGGGGTCGCTCTCTCCGGCCTCTCCGCCCACGATCAGCAATCGCCATCGGAGACCCCTGCCCGCCAGCAGACCCAGGGCCTGCACCAGGAACTCCACACCTTTGCTGTCGTTCATGAAGCCGAAGTAGGAAACGGTGAGGGTATCGTCGTCGGCGCCGATCTGCCGGCGCCAGCGGGCTCGATCGAAGTCGGCGGGGGGAGCGCAATCCAGGTTGCTGCCGATGGGGATGAGCCAGCGCTTGGCCACGCCCTCGGGTCCGCGCTCGCCGAGCCCGCCCAGCTCCTCCAGGTCGGCGCCGTTGGTCACCACCGTGGCGTGGCTCAGGGCGTCCAGGGCGCGCAGGGAGGCCGGACGCAAGGGACCGGCCTTAGGGAAGAGGTAGGGCACGCGAAGGTCGTGGAAGGTGGTCACCAACTTCACCTTCGGCGCGCGCAGCCGCAGGTAGAGGGGCAGGAGATTGACGGCCGGGTGCATGGCGTACGCCGCAGCCTGGTACTGGATCTGAAGTATCCGGGGGCAGCACCGGTCGACCGTCGAGGCCAGGCGGAGCCAGGAGGCAAAGCCCCAGTCTCGCATCACCCGCAGGACCGAGGGCCCGTCGGATCCCCCATCCCGGTCGGGAAGGCCCTGGTTCCCCTCGGTCACCACGGTAACCTGTGCCCCCTGCCGTCGCAGGTGGGAGGACAGCAACGCGGTGTAGTCCCCAACGCCGCCCCGGGCGGGAGGGTACTCGCCGGTGAGCATCATGACGTGCAGCGCGTCGCTCATCCTATCCTGCCTGTCCTGTCCTTCACGGGGTCACCCTGCCCCAGCGGAGCACCCAGCCCAGCTCCCACGCCACCACCTGGGCCAGTACTCCGATGCGCTGGCGTCGCATCGAGCGCTTTCGCCGGAGTAGCAGCAGCTTGGCCACGTCCTCCGCAAGGAGAAACAGGTAGTTGGCCAGCAGGAAAACCCGCAGCAGCTGGGCGAAGCCCCGGCCGTGATACCTCTCGAAGTAGCGGCCCTTGCTGTGCTGAAAGCGGGTGTGCCGGTGGAAGAGGTCCTGGTCGCTGCTCCGTCCGCCGTAGTGGATCAGGCGAGCGGCGGGGTGGTAGAAGACCTTCCAGCCCGCCGCCACGAAGCGGCGGCACCAGTCCAGCTCCTCGGAGTACATGAAGTAGCCCTCGTCCATCAGCCCCACCTGCTGCACGGCAGCTGTCCTCACCAGGAAAGCTGCCCCCACGACCCAGTCCACCTCCTGGGTCTGAAGGTCGTCCCGATCCAGGACGTAGAAGCGGCGCAGGGCCGGGTGGCCGGGCATCCATCGCTGCAGGACGGTGCTCTCAAGGAAGGCCGTCGCAGCCGTCGGGAACCGCCGCCGTGAGGATTGGATGGTGCCGTCGGGGTTCAGTAGCTGAGGTCCCACCACAGCCACCTCGGGATGCTCCTCGGCGAAACGCAGCATCTCCGCTATGGCCGTCCCGACGATCTCCGTGTCGGGGTTCAGGACCAGGAGGTAGTCGCCTGTGGCGCGCGATATGGCCAGGTTGTTGGCTCGAGCGAAGCCGGCGTTCTCGGAGTTGGCGAGGAGGATGGCTTGCGGGAAGCGGGAAGCGACCATCTCCGAGCTTCCGTCGCGGGAGCCGTTATCCACCACCAGCAGCTCCAGATCTCGAAGGCCGGCCACCGAAGCGTAAACGGACTCCAGGCAGCGCTCCAGCAGCTGCCGCGTGTTCCAGTTGACTAAGATGACGGAGAGTCTGGCCAAGGGTACTCCATCTGCGGAGATGGTCGGTTCGGATGCCCTCAGAGAACGCAGAGCGCAGGCAGACAGACGGTGAATGGTGGGAGGCGGCAGCCAGGAGACAATACATGGATTGAGGGGGCGCGTCAAGGGACGGCAGGAGAGCCGGCCCTCACGGCCTGGGGCGCGGAGACACGCCGGAACCAGCCCGTCTCGCGCGGGTCGGGATCGCGTGTACTGGGCTCAACTGGCTATGGAGGAAGTTCCATCGGACTTGGTGAAGCGCAGGTAGGCCACCTTCACCGGACAGCTCTCGTGGTGCTCGCTGCCACAGTGGAGGCAAACCGACTGAGCCGTTTCCTCGTCATCGATGGCTGTGGTGATGAACACCTCCATGCCTCGATGCAGGGCATCCCGGGACGTCGGGTCGAGTTGGTCGAGCACGGCGGTGAAGCGGCGGGCCCGCTCCCGGTAGATCTGGTTCACCAGCGACTTGCCGTCTTCCGTAAGGCGGATGCGCACCACGCGCCGGTCATGGGGATCTTCGGATCGGCTGGCGAATCCCTTCCTCACCAGTCGATCGATGGTCTTCGTCGCTGCCGGGAAGCTGATGCCGAGTCCCTCAGCCACATCGCTCATGAGACTGCTCTCGTTCAGGGAGAGGTAGCGGAGGGCTATGAGTTGGGAGGGGGTTACCTGCTGCTCGAAGCTTTCGTCGAGCATTCGCTGGGTCATCAGCTTCTCGATGATCGCTACGAACAGGTCTGAGTCGTGCTCGACCTTGCTGGTGGATGTGCCAGGGTTCATTTCACCCTCCTAAGCTATCTGCCATAGATAGTCGGCGGCTGCTTCCAGTTTATCACCTGGCTAACTTACCAGTCAACGACTTGCCAACAAACGGCGCAGCAGCAGTGCTATCCCCAGTACCGCGCCGAAGGCCGCCCCGAACCGGGCCGCGGCGGCGCCGTCGACCAGCGTCTGGACGTTGCCCTCTACCCTCCCCGCCAGCAGCACCCCCACCTGGAGGTTGCCGTTCACGCTGCCCGAGAGGGCGACGCCGACCCGCGCGTCGGGGGCATCCACCTGCCGGGAGATCAGGATTCCGGCGCCGCTCTGCCGCAGGTTGGCCTGGTTGGCGAGCAGCCACTGGGAGCCACCCCTCTCTACGGTGAGATTCCTGGCGACTGCCACCACGGACCCGCCCAGGTCGATGGCAGCCTCGTCGGACACCACCAGCAGAGCCGCACCCCGGCTGATCTCCACCCGATCTGCCTGGACGACCGCCGCCAATTGTGATCGAACGGGACCCGCCAGTTGCACCTCCGGCTGGCCCGCCGGTGCAGGCTCCTCTCGAGGCGCGCCGCCCTCGGGTTGCAGTCCCTGATCGCTCTCCATGTTGCCCTCCCTGTCCTCCGTAAGCGCCGGTAACCGGCTGAAACGGCCTCCGCGATGAGCCGGTCCCACTCAACCTGCATCCCGGCAACAGCCTGCCAAATGAATGGGGTTGATAGTATGGCTAGTTTAGTACAACCAGGCTCCGTCGCACAACGCGATACGGGGACACGGTGACGGCGAGGTGGAGAGACACGGAGACGCGGAGAGGGGCCGACGTCTTCCCTCAGCGTCTCCCCTTCCCCGCGTCTCCGTCTCGTGGTCCACTATCGGGGCATGCTTACTTCTTCTTGGGGCCCTTGTTCTTCATCGGCTCCTTCGCCTGCTTCGGCTTGTCCTTACCCGACTTCTTCCCTGCCACGGTGTGCAACCTCCTTTCCTCTCGTGTTATGTTGGAGGATTCCCGTTCGGTTGGCTCCACCAGGAGGCCCCGTTCGCCAGGGCCACCGGCAGCACCTGATCCATGTGGTCCACTGGCACAAAACGGAGCTGTCGTCTCACCGCGGTAGGCACCTCGGACAGATCCTTCAGGTTCTTCTGAGGAAGTATGAAGGTGGTGATCCCCGCCCGGTGGGCTGCCAGCACCTTCTCCCGTACACCGCCCACCGGCAGCACCCGTCCCCGCAAGGTGATCTCGCCCGTCATAGCCACATCCTTGCGGGTGGGCTGCCTCGTGAGGGCCGAGATCAGGGCAGTGGCTATGGTAATGCCGGCCGAGGGGCCATCTTTGGGCACCGACCCCGCTGGAACGTGGACGTGGATGTCCATCTGCTCGTAGAAGCCGTCGCGAACCCCCAGAGTCTTCGAGCGGGATCGAGAGTAGGTCAGAGCCGCCTGAGCCGACTCCTTCATCACGTCGCCCAACTGCCCGGTCAGCACCAGGTTGCCCTTGCCGTCCATCAGAGCGACCTCGATGGCCATCACGTCTCCGCCGTTGGGCGACCAATAGACGGCCGTGGCCACCCCGATCTCGTCCCGTTCCTCGGCCGCTCCATAGAAGAACTTCTCCGGCCCAAGGAAGCGCGGAACCGCTTTCTCGGTGATCACCGCGGGGATCGGCCTGCCCTCAGCCGCGCGCCTGGCGACCTTCCGGCAGATGGAGCCTACCTCCCGCTCGAGGTTGCGCACGCCGGCCTCGTGGGTGTACTGCCGGATCGTCTGCTCCAGGGCCTCGGCGGTGAACCGTATGCGGTACCGTCCCAGCCCGTGCTCCAGCAGCTGCTTCGGCACCAGGAACTGTTTTGCGATCTGCAGCTTCTCGTCCTCGATGTAGCCGGGAAGCTCGATCACCTCCATCCGGTCCCGAAGGGCGGGCGGCACCGGATCCAGGGTGTTGGCGGTGGTGATGAACAGCACCCTGGAGAGATCGTAGGGCACGTCCAGGTAGTGGTCGGAGAAGGCGCGGTTCTGCTCCGGATCGAGCACCTCCAGCAGTGCTGCCGAGGGATCGCCCCGGAAATCGGCCCCTATCTTGTCGATCTCGTCCAGCATGAAGACGGGATTGGTGGTGGCGGCGCTCCTCATGGTTTGAACGATCCGGCCCGGCAGCGCCCCGACGTAGGTTCTACGGTGGCCCCGGATCTCCGCTTCGTCCCGGATCCCGCCCAGGGAGATGCGCACGAACTTGCGGCCCAGGGCCTGGGCGATGGAACGGCCCAGGCTGGTCTTTCCCACCCCTGGCGGGCCGACGAAACAGAGGATCGGGCTGCGCATCGACTGAGCGGCCATCTTGCGGACGGCCATGTACTCCAGGATCCGCTCCTTTACCTGGGCGAGGCCGTAGTGGTTGCTGTTCAGCACCAGGGCCGCCTCGGCTAGATCCAGGTGATCCTCGGTCTGGGTGGCCCAGGGCAGCCCCACCAGCCAGTCGACGTAGTTGCGGATCACCGCCACCTCCGGCGAGGCCGAGGGCACGCTGCTCAGCCGCTCCAGCTCGGCCTCGGCCTTCTTGGCCACTTCCGCCGGCATGCCTGAGGCCTCGATCCTCTCCCGCAGCTCGACGACGTCGCGGGTGAGGATGTCGGTCTCCCCCAGCTCTCGCTGAATGGCCTTGATCTGCTCCCGGAGGAAGTACTCCCGCTGGGACTTGTCCACCTCCTTCTGGACCTGAGAGTGGATCTTGCTCTCCAGCTCCAGGACGTCCAGCTCCTTCGCCAGGTGGATGCTGACTTTCTGCAGCCGGGCTACGGGGTCCATCATCTCCAGCAGCTGTTGCCGTTCCGTCAAGGGCAGGTCGATGGTGGATCCCACCAGGTCCGCCAGCCAGCCCGGCTCGTCCACGTTCATGGCGGCCACGTACGCGTCGTCGGGGAGGGTGTGGCTCAGCTTGACGCACTTCTCGAAGAGGACCAGGACCGCCCGCATCAGCGCTTCGACGGTGTAGCCGCCGGGCTCGAGGTCGATCACCCGCTCCTCTAGAGGTGCCACCTGGGCCATGAGATAGGGCTCCTCCAGCACCAGGTCCAGGATCTTCACCCTGCGCTGTCCCTGAACCAGCACGCTGGTGGTGCCCTCAGGCATCTTCAGCACCCGGCCGATGACGGCCTCGGTGCCGACATCGTAGAGGTCCTCTCGGCGGGGACGCTGGATGTCGGAGTTCTTCTGGGAGACGATGAGAACCGTTCTCTCCCGCATGGTCGCCTCTTCGATGGCTCTCAGGGAGCGATCCCTATCCACGAAGAGGGGGCTCATCATGTGGGGGAAGAGAACGGTGTCCCGAACGGGAAGGATGGGTAGTTCGGCGACTACCAGGGATTCCGGTTTCTGTGCTCGCCTGCGGGGCATTCGGTGGAACCTCACCAGTGTTCCGGCGTCTACCCGGTCGAGGGCAGGCCGGATGGGCATTCGTTGTGCCCCTCTATAGGACATTATCCCACACGGGTCGTGTGGAATAAAAGGGGGGTGGAGGGTTAGCCCGCGGTCGGCGATCCGGCGTCCGGATCGAGGGACGCTGCGGGGTGAAGCCGGGCTTCCAACTCGAAGGGATTGTCCCAGTAGGGATCTCCGCCCCTCAGTCGAGCTACCAGCATGGCGACCAGGTAGGCCGGTAGGTAGAGTGGCCCCCACCGCTCGGCCTGGCGAACGTGGACCATCTCGTGGGCCAGGGTGCCCTCGTGGGCCTGTGGCGTCATCAACACCAGGTGGCCCAAGGTGATGGCGCAGTAGCCGCGGCGAGTGAGGAACCAGCGGGCGAAGCCCCGGCCGGAGAGGCAAAGGGCGATGGGTCCACGGATCCGAGGAAGGGAGATGGAGGCCGCTGCCGCGGCCAAACCCAGGAGGGTGGTGGGGCCGGCCCACAGGTAACGGGCCGATCGGCCCAACCGGTTCGCCGCACTAGGCGACATGTTGGCCGTAGCCTCCTCTCGATCTGCTGGCCACTCTCTCGCACCGGGCATGCCACAAGGCCGTACGAGCGGGCTCCCGCAGAGCCTCGCCCTCCCGCAGCCCCGCAGCCCCGCAGCCTCGCTGGCTCGCCCTCACGCCTCACCGGACTCCTACGGCGTCTCGGGGAAGGCCTTCTTCAGGATTTGCAGGAAGGCGGTGGCCGCCCGAGAGAGCCGCTTGTCCTTGTGGTGGACGTACCGGATCTCCCGAACCAGCCGCATGTCGGGGCACTGCAGGGTCCTCAGCAACCCCGCCTCCTCCTCCAGCTCGATGGAGCGGCTGGACACGACCGAGACCCCCAGCCCGGCGGCCACCGCCTGCTTTACCGCGGCCGTGCTCCCCAACTCCATGACCCGCCTCACCCGGAGGTTCAGCCGCTCGAACTCCTCGTCCAGGAGGTCACGAGTGCCCGACCCCACCTCCCTGACGATGAAGGGCTCCCCCTGGAGGGCCGCCGCCGAGATGACGCCCCTGCTCGCCAGGGGGTGATCCTGGGAGACTATCACCACCAGTTGGTCGGTGTCGAAGGCCTCCGAGTAGAGGGCGTCCTCGGTGACGGGCCGCTCCGTCACACCCAGGTCCAGCTGCTGGTACTGGAGGAGGCGCTGCTCTACCTGCTGGCTGTTGTAGATCTCCAGGCTCACCTCCACGCCGGGGTACTTGCGCTTGAAGCTCCCCAGCAGGGGTGGGATGAGGTAGGTGCCCGCGGTCGCGCTGGCCGCGATGCGCAGGTGGCCCGCCTTCAGCCCCTTCAACTGGTTGATCTCCACGTCCAGGTCGTCCAGGAGGTGGAAGATCTCCTTGGCGTAGTTGTAGATGATGGTGCCGGCCTCGGTGGGGTATATCCGCTTGCCGATCTGCTCGAAGAGATCCAGGCCAAAGTGCCGCTCCAACTCCTGCACCTGGCGGGAGACCGCCGGCTGGGTGAGGTAGAGCGCCTCGGCGGCCCTGGTGAAGCCCTTCCGCTCCACGACCTCGCAGAAGACCTTCAACTGGTTCAGGTTCATGTCCACACTCCCTTGTCCGAGGTTCGAGAGTCGACGAGGGGCTAGACGAGGTACAACCATAACACCAGACACCGGGTCTGCCAAAGAAACATGCATTGGAATTATAGCATGGACGCTGCTAAACTCAACCTCGCTAACAAAGTCGCACCAAAGGGAGGATAAAGGTGGCAGACATCGAACGAACGAGGGCCCTAGCAGGCGGCGGCTTACGGCCGCTGCAGGGCTATCTCCCCGGCCTGGCCCTGCTGTCGGCCCTCGCCGTCGTCGCGGTTCTACTCGGTCAGCGCTTCTCCATGTTTGAGGCCATCGTCTGGGCCATTCTCCTGGGCATGATCGTTCGTAATCTCGTGGGGCAGCCACCCGCGGCGAAGGCCGGGGTCAACTTCGCGTCGAAGCAGCTGCTGGAGCTCAGCGTCGCCCTGCTGGGCGCCGCCGTCAACTTCGTCGACATGCTTCACGCCGGTCCCAAGCTGCTGCTGCTGATCGCCCTGGCCGTTGGCCTGGGGATCACCGTCAGCATGACCATAGGCAGGACCTTCGGCCTGAGCAAGAAGCTGGCGATCCTGATCGCCGTGGGCAACTCCATCTGCGGCAACTCCGCCATCGCCGCCGTCGCTCCCACCATCAAGGCGGACAAGAAGGATATCTCCATGTCCATCGCCCTGACCGCGGTGGTGGGTGTGATCGTGGTTCTGACCCTCCCGCTGCTGGTGCCCTTGCTGAAGCTGAGCCTTTACCAGTACGGCGTCCTGACCGGGACCACCGTGTATGCGGTGCCCCAGGTGGTGGCAGCCGGCTTCTCGGTCAGCGATCTGAGTGGCGAGGTGGCCACCATGGTCAAGCTGGTGCGGGTGCTGTTTCTGGGCCCCGTGGTGCTGCTGTTCGGATTGATCTTTGCCCGGTCTGTGGCTCAGGAAGGCAAGAAGGTCAAGACCTCAGCCCTTCTCCCCTGGTTCGTCTTGAGCTTCCTGGTACTGGGGTTGCTGCGCAGCGTGGGGCTGATTCCGGACGTGGTCTCTGCCGACGCAAAGACCGTCAGCAACACCCTGATGATCGTCTCGATGGTGGCCCTGGGGATGGGGGTGGACTTTGCCGCAGTGAAGACCGTCGGTCCCAGGGTATTCGCCACCGTGGTGCTCTCGATCCTCTTCCTGGGCACCCTCAGTCTAGGGCTGATCTCCCTGCTGGGGATCGCGTAGCTATCCGCAAATGGTGTGGGGGCGGGCACGGCGTCCCGCCCCCACATCGCGGAGCTACAGGGCGAGGTCCTCGACGAACTGCTCCATGAAGTCGGTGCGGGCGGACAGCTCCACGTGCTCCGCGGAGCGGGCGATGTGGCTCGCCTCCTCCCGCAGCTCGGTGGAAAGGAGAGCCATCACCGCCCCCTGGCCCGCCGCGTTGCCCACCGCCGTGATCCTATCGATGGGTAGCGGGGGAACCAGGCCGATGGCCCTCGCGCTGGCCGGGTTGACGTAGCTCCCAAAGGCTCCTGCCAGCAGGATCTCGGTGATGTCTCCCTCCTGGATGCCGTACTCCTTCAGCAGGATGAAGATGCCGGCCCGGATGGCCCCCTTGGCCAGCTGAAGCTCCCTGATGTCGCCCTGTGTAAGCACCACCGGCCTTCGACCCCGTCGGGCCAGCACGAAGCCGTCGGTGCCGTCGTTTCGGACCAGCCTTTGGACCAGGCGCGGGGGCAGGACGCCGTCCACCTTCTCAGCGGAGAGCAGCCGGCCACCCCCGTTCAGCACACCGGATCCTCGCATCTGCGCCACGGCATCCAGCAGACCGGAGCCGCACACCCCGATGGCCGGGACGTCCCCGATAACCTGGACCTTCACCTCGCCCTCGTCGATCCAGACCATCTCTATGGCCCCCTCGGTGGCCCGCATGCCGGAGGAGATCCTGGCTCCCTCGAAGGCCGGACCCGCGGCGGTGGAGCAGGTCAGCAGCCGCTCGCGATTGCCCAACACGATCTCGCCGTTGGTCCCCAGGTCGATGGCCAGCCTGATCGGCTCAGCCTTGTGCATGGCCGTCGCCAGGATGACCGCCACCGTATCGCTGCCCACGAAGCCGGCGATGTTGGGTAGGGTGTACACCATGCCCGCGGGGTTGATCGCCAGCCCCAGCTCTGCCGCGCGGCAGGACACAGGATCCGCGACGACCGGCTGGTAGGGGGCGGAGGCCAGGGAATCCGGGTTGATGCCCAGGAAGAGGTGGTTCATGCAGCTGTTTCCCACCACCACCGCCTCGTAGACCTGTTCCCGGTCTATTCCGGTTTTCTTCAGAAGGGTGTCCAGGGCCGAGTTGATGGTGGATACTGCCGCCGATTGCAGCTGTTCCAGCCCATCCGGCTGAGTGGTGGCGTGGGTGATGCGGGAGATCACGTCGGCGCCGTAGTTGGCCTGGCCGTTCAGACGGGATTCGACCCCGAGGGTGCGGCCGCCGTTCAGCTCCAGCAGGATCGCCACGACGCTGGTGGTGCCCAGGTCCACGGCGAGGCCGTAGGAGCGGGAAGAAGTGTCGCCCGACTCCAGGGCCACGAGGCGGTCGCCCACGGTCGCAACGGTGAGGTCGTAGTGGGAGGCCGGGAGCATCTCGGGAAGTCGCCTCAGCAGCGGGAGGTCTATCTGCAGGCCGGGGATCTGCTGGGCCAGGGCGCGGCGAACCCGGAGGGCGTCGGGCGCCGGGTCCTCCAGGGTCGGCTCGGGGAGCCGCAGGTGGAGCTTGCGAACGGCGGGCTTCGGTTCCACCTGGGAGAGGGGGACCACGGCCGGCTGCAGCGCTCGCTCGGGCACTCTCACGGTGACGTGGCCGGCGATCCTGGCCTGACAGGCCAGCCGCCAGCCCTGGGTCAACTCCTCAGCCGGGATCAGAGTCCGCTCGGGGAGATTGGGGGGCTCGAGGGCCGCGCCGCCTGCGCCCTCACCCCGACCCTCACTCGAGGGGAGTGGGAGGTCTACCTGCACTCTACACTTGCCACAGATGCCGCGATCGCCGCAGGGGGCGTCGATGGCAACGTGGGCCGCCGCGGCGGCAGCCAGCAGGGTGGAGCCGTCGGGAACCCAGGCCTCCAGGCCGTCTGGAAGGAATTTCACCAGAAACTGAGCCATTTGGTAAGTTCCTACGCGTTCTGGGCCGTGGCTTCCGCCGCCTGCCGTGCGCGGTAGGCCCGCAGGTAGTTCGTGCCGTACTCGTCCTTGCCCAGCAGGAGATCCGCGGCGAGGATCGCCTTAGCGATCTCGGGCACGGTGGGGTCGACGATGGGGCAGTTCACACCGGCCGCGAGGACCATGGGGAGGGAAGCCGCGTTGATGGTCTTCCGCTCCGGCAGCCCGAAGGAGACGTTGCTGGCCCCGAGGGTCATGTTGCACCCCAGCTCCTGCCGGACCAGCCGGATAGCCTCCAGGGTCACCGCTCCGGCGGTGCTGTCGGTGGCGACGGTCATGCAGGCGCAGTCGACGATGATATCCTCACGGGGGATGCCCAGGGCCTCGGCCCGGCCGACGATCTTCCTGGCGATCTCGAGTCGGGCTTTGGCGTCGTTGGGGATGCCCGTTTCGTCCATCAGCAGGGCGACCACGGCGGTGCCGTAGCGCTTGACGAGGGGCAGGATCTGATCCATCTTGCTGGTCTCGCCGGTGACGGAGCTGAGCAGGATCTTTCCCTTGTAGACGCTCAGGGCGGCCTCCATGACGTCGGGGTTGGCGCTGTCCAGGCAGATGGGGACGTCGACGGTCTCCATCACCGCCCTGACGGCTTCCTTGACAACTCGGGGCTCGTCCACGCCCGGGTAGCCGACGTTGACGTCGAGGATCGCGGCCCCTGCTTGCACTTGGGAGAGTGCCTCTCGGCGCACCATCTCCACGTCCCCGGTGAGGAGAGCCTCACCCAGCTTCTTTCGTGCTGTAGGGTTGATCCGCTCTCCGATCATAACGGTGGGCCCCTCTGGGGAGATGGTTACGGTCTTGCTGGCGCTGGAAATCGTCGTGATCATGCATGAATCTCCTTTGAGCAAAGGTCGGCCGTTTCGCCTTCGGCCGCATCGAGCCCAGCGATCACCTGCCGCCGGCTGGCGGCTTGAACTGGTCCGCATGGTAGGAGCTGCGAACGAAAGGGCCAGAGGCCACCAGCAGAAAGCCCATGGCCTCACCCTCGGTCTTCATCCGATCGAAGACTTCCGGAGGGTAGTACTGCTTTACCTCGAGATGGGACTTGGAGGGCCGAAGGTACTGGCCTATGGTAAAGATGTCGCATCCCACCGCGCGCAGGTCGCGCATCACCTGGGCTACCTCTTCTTCGGTCTCCCCAATGCCCACCATCAGACCCGACTTGGAGTAGCCCCGGGGAAGACCCTCCTTGGCCCTGGCCAGCAGCTCTACCGAGCGGGCGTAGTTGCCCTGCGGGCGAACGGTGGGGAAGAGGCGCGGCACCGTCTCCACATTGTGGTTCAGGATGTCCGGCTCCGCCTCCAGGACGGTTTGCAGATCGGTCTCCGATCCACCGAAGTCGGGGATCAACAGCTCGATCAGGGCGGAGGGGCAGCGGCGTCGAAGGGCGCGAATGGTCTCCGCGAAGTGGCCTGCCCCGCCGTCGGGCAGGTCGTCTCGGGTCACCGAGGTGACCACCACGTGCTTGAGACCCAGGTTGGCCGCGGTCTCCGCGACGCGCTCGGGCTCCTCCGGATCCAGGGGAGGCGGGAACCCGGAGGCGATGGCGCAGTAGCCGCAATGGCGGGTGCACACGTCCCCGAGGATCAAGAAGGTGGCGGTCTTGCGGGAGAAGCACTCCCCGAGATTGGGGCACATCGCGTTCTCGCAGACCGTGTGGAGGCTCTGCCGCCGCAGCAGGGAACGGACCTCCGAGACCGCGGCCGTGGGCGCGAGTCGTTTGATCAGCCAGGGTGGTTTGCGCAGGTTCTCCAAGAAGGTCTACCTAACCGTTTATGGTGCTCAGGACCGAAAGGAACATATCGGGAGTGATCGCCTCACCCGGCTCCACCACAACGAAATGGTGATCCTGCCTCTCCGGCGACACCAATTCTCGAAGCAGGTCGTCGGAACCGGCCACCTCGTCGTAGTCCAGACTGAAGAAGTCGGCAAACTGGCGCGCGTATTCCCGCAGTCGTGACACGGGGCAGACCCCGGTATCGATCAGTGCCGTTCTGTGATAGCCCTTCATCATCTCCCGGGCTACCCAGCGGGCGGTCTCCTCACCGTACTTGTCGATGCACCTCTGGTACTCCTTGAAAGGGTCCTGGGAGTGGTCGATCCACCCCTGACTGAACCAGTAGGTGCCCGGCTCCCGCTCGAACTCCTCGCGGTATCGTTGGAGAGACCCCAGCAGCAGGGAGATGCAGTCGTCCACGCGGGGCACCACCAGCCGCGCCCTGGAGGAGCGCAACCCTGCTACGCCGTTGCCGCAGAGCCCATAGCCCAGCAGTATCTCGTCGACGTCCAGGGCGTCGATCTCTTTCTGAAGGCACTCCCGAAGCCTATCGGGTGTCCGATGGAGCCCTTGTTCCACCACCACGAAGGCGGTGTCGGGTGGGAGGAGCGGTCGGAGCTCCGACTCCACCGTTTGGCAGGCGATCACAGCGAGTCTCAATAGGGAAGTCCCCCCTTCAGGCTATTGCTCGTCCCAGTGCTTCGAGAAGTGGTCCCGCCCCAGGAAGGTGTTGGCCCAGGAAGAGCCGTTGCGCAGGCTGCCGTCCCTGAAAACGGGCGGCCTCTCCAGCATCTTCTCGGCCTCGCCGTAGGGCTTCAGCCGCTCGTAGGCTCGGGCCCAGATGCAGTCCTTCTCCGTGGCCTCGCAGATCCCCTGGTGGGAGCCACCGCAGGGGCCGTTTCTCTGGTTCTTGGAGCACTGGGAGACGGGGCACAGGTAGGCCACGTCGGGTAGAGAGCAGTCACCGCAGTTGCGGCAGTCGTACAGAGGGATCTTTGCCGCCTGCTCGGCTACCTCCATCCACCGTCTTACGTGCTTGTGGCTGTCGACCTGGGAGTAGAGGCCCCTGGCTGCCGCGAAGCCCCGAGAGTCGTGGTCGAAGAGGTGGCCGTGGAACATGCGGCTGACCTTGTAGAAGGCAGAGACTTTGGAGCGCGGCTTGCGCTGCCCCTCCGGCGTCAGGGACGCCAGATACTCCCGATTGATCTGGGACGAGCTCAGGCTGGTATCCGGATCCTGTTCGAAGAAGTAAAACTCGTTGGGCTGCGGATACTGGATCTCCCTGGCGAAGATCTTCCAGTCGTCGGGGGCAAAGGAGTCCGCCATGTCGAAGATCGCCCCGAACTCCTTGGCGTCCTTGGGCCCGGAGAGATAAACACCGCGGTATCCCAGCCCCTTGAGCACGGCGATCTGCTTGGCGGCGAACTCTCGGAAGAAGGCCTTGCCCTTGTCGGGCGAGTCGAACTGCTTCTCGACCTCGGCCAGCAGGGCATCGCTGCAGATGGCACCGGCCACCATGCCCTTGTTGAAGTAGCGAGCAACTGCTCGGGAGAGCAGGTAGATGTTGGCGATGACCGGCACGTTGAGCTGCTTCAACTCCATGTACCGCAGCAGCTCGTCGAACTTCCGCGAGTCGTAGCCAAGCTGGGTGATGACGAACCCAGCCCCGCCGGCGATCTTGCGGGCCAGCTTGTAGTACTGGGGCATCAACTCCCGCTCCTGCAGCTTGAAGGGCGAGACGGCGCAGCCCAGGTAGAACTGGGTCTGGCGCAGGCGGTTCGTCGCATCCTTGGGGGTTGGAGCGCGCAACCCCTGGTTCATCTCGTGGAGCATGGTGATGAGCCCCACGGAGTCCACGTCGAAAACGGCAGTTGCCTGCCCCCGGTAACCCTCCGCCGGGTAGTCCCCCGAGAGGCAGAGGAGGTTCTCGAAACCGGCGCTGGCCAGGGCCCAGGCTCGACTCTCCAACCCGCAGCGGTTGATGTCCTTGCAGGACAGGTGGATGATGGCCTGTTGCTTTCGCTCCTCCAGCAGCATTCCAAGGGACTCCGGCGAGACCTTGGGGGCGCCACCGGCGTTGTCGGTAATGCTGAGGGCGTGGGCTATGCCGGAGCCGGCGAGGTCGTTGGCCAGGGCGGCCACTTTGGCCGCATCGGTCTCGACCAACGGGCCCCTCGTGGGCACCAGTTCAGCGATGCGTGTGAAGGTTGTGGTCTCGGTGAGTAGCGATCGCAACGTCTGCGGGTGGGCTAGGGTATCCATGGATGGCTCCTGTTGTCTTGCTTCCGGAGCTAGAGACATAGCATACCTCCTCACTGCTTTGAGGCTCTGCCCCGCCTTCAGGGCGTCACAGCGACTGCGGTGTTCGGCACGACGCGTATTATGGCACCAACCTTCCCGCGTTTAAAGCGGTCTAGGCGGCGAACTCCTTTAACAAGTGTGAGTAATCTGTCGAGTGTATAGTCTACAGAGGCCGGCGCGACTTCAGTCCAGCCGCAACGGGTACCGGCCGTACTTCCTGACGGCGGCCGCCATGGCTCTCACGTTCTCGACCTTGCAGTAGTCGGTGAGGCTGTTGGCGCTGGTGACCATGTATCCGCCGCCGGGTCCGGCCGCGGCGATTCTCCCCTTGACCTCTGCATCCACCTCTTCGGGCGTCCCCAGGGTGAGGGTGTAGTCCAGGTCGATGTTGCCGGCGAGGGCCACCCTATCGCCGTACTCCCGCTTCATCCTGCCGATGTCCATGGCGACGGGTTGGATGGGATGGACGGCGTTCATCCCCAGGGTCAACAGATCGGGAAGGAGGGGGAAGAGATTTCCATCACTGTGGAAGATCCAGGGCTTCTTGATCTCCTGCGCCACGCTTCTCATGTGGGGGAGGAAGAACTCGCGAAATACCTTGGGCGACATGAAGGGCCCGTTGTTGCCCGCCAGGTCATCGTTAGCCCAGAGGAAGTCGAAGTCCAACTCGTTCAGATGCCTCACCACCCTGGCCGACCAGGCGGAGAAGCGACCGTGGATCTCGTGAACCAGGTCTGGATCGTCGTACAGCATGTATCCAAAGGCGTCCAGACCCATGCTTTCCAAAGTGGAGGCCGCACCCAACCGGATGCGGGCGAAGACGGCGAACTCCTGCTTGTACTCCTTGAGCCACCGGGCTACCCGCTCGTAGCGGGCCGGGTGATCGGGATCGGGGAGGAACTTGTCGAACAGCTCCATGGCCTCGCGGGAGTCCAGCAGACCCCTCTTGATGTAGGCTCGCCCCGTCGACTCGTCGGTGCCCATGTCTGCGATCCAGGGAGGGACGAAGTCGAAGGTAATCTTGTTGGGGTAGTAGTAGCTGGCGGCAAAGCTATCGGTGGATTGGAGTGACTGACCTGCCGCGGCCCCGACCCCCTTGGGGAAATGGTAGCCGAAGCCATCCATCCCTAGCTCCCGGCAAAGGTCGCCAGGATCGAAGTCGGCCCTTCCCATGACCTTGACCTGGAGTTCCTCTTCGATGTCGTTCTCTATCCAGGGGATCCGGTCCGGCTCCTCTCTTCTTAGGAAGGCCAAGACCCGTTCCCGAGGTGTCATCTGCGCCATGGTGTCTCCATTTCTTCTCTGAGGTGGCTCTCTCAAGCGGTCGACGCGATGATCCGCATCGCTGCCTCTTCGCGTCGCACTTCGTCGGGCGTTCCCGAGAAGATGACTTCGCCGCGCTCAATCACATAGAGCCTCGTGGCGAACTCGGGAACGTGATGGATGTTGGACTCCGCCATAAGGATCGAATGGCCGAGCTTGGTGATCTCCGCGACCCCTTCGGCTACCTTGGGGATGATGGCCGGTGACAGCCCCTCGAAGGGCTCGTCCAGCAGAAGCATCTGGGGATCGAGGGCCAGGGCCCTGGCCACCGAGAGCATCTTGCGCTCGCCTCCGCTCATCTGGTCTCCCTTGCGAAGCGCGTACTTGCGCAGCACCGGGAAGATGGAGTAGGCGAGCTCTATCCGCTGAGCAGCCGGCCGCCCGATCCGTCTCGTCCAGGTGGAGATCTCCAGGTTCTCGGCAACCGTCAGATCCGGGAAGATGCCGCTCTCCTCGGGGGAGAACCCCATGCCCATTTGTGCGATCTGGTAGGTAGGTTTGCCGGTGATGTCCTTCCCCAGGAAGAGCACCCTCCCTGCCCTGGGCCTGAGGTAGCCCATGATGGTGCGGATCGTAGTGGTCTTGCCGGCGCCGTTCCGACCCAACAGGCAGACCACCTCGCGATCCCCGACCTCCAGGGAAACGTTCCTGAGGATGTGGCTGTACTGGATGTAGACGTTGATGTTCTCCAGTTTCAGCTTCATCAGAACCGCCGCCCTACCACCGTGGTCACGACATCCTTGTCGTCCCATATGCGGGAAGGGGTAGTGTCCGCCAGGACTTTGCCCTGATGCAGGGCAACAATCCTGTCGGAGTAGCAGAAGACGATATCCATGTCGTGCTCGACCTGGATGATCGACTTGATGCCGATCTCCTTGGACGCTCCCACCAGGATCTCCATGACCGTGTGTTTGTCGCTGGTGCTGACGCCGCTGGTCGGCTCGTCCAGGAGGATGATGTCTGGCCGGAGAGCGAAGGCCGAGGCCACGTCCAGCAGCTTCTTGTCGCCCTGCGGAAGGGTGCGCGACGTAACGGACAGCTTGTCCTGCAGCTTGAACAGAGTGGCGACCTCCACCGCCTGATCGTGCACCTCGCGGTCGCGGGCCAGGGACGCAAGGAGGTGCATCCCGCGTCCCATCCTGGAGACTATGGCGACCTTTAGCACGTCCAGCACGGTGAGTTCGGGGAAGATCGAGACCAGCTGGAAGCTTCTCGCCATCCCCAGCTTCGCCAGAGTCACAGGCCCGATTCCTCGGATGTCCTGCCCCTTGAAGTGGACGGTGCCCGACGAAGGGTGGAGCAATCCCGTTAGCACGTTGATCAGGGTCGTTTTTCCCGCGCCGTTGGGGCCTATTATCGAGACGAACTCGCCTGGCTTGATCTCCAGGGAGACTCCGTCCAGCGCTTTGAAGTGGCCGTAGTGCTTGGTGACGTCCCTAGCCTGAAGCAGCATTACTGGACCTCCTTCCGTCGCCCCATCAGGAGGCCGATCAGCCCGGAGGGAGCGAAGACTACTATGGCGGCCAGGATTATCCCGAACACCAGTCGCCAGTAGGGAACCACCGCCATGATCCGGTCCTGGAGGAAGATGAACACGAAGGCCCCAGCCAGTGGCCCGAAGAAATTGGTGAAGCCACCCAGCAGGGTCATGAACACGAGATTGCCGGACTGAGTCCAGTAGATCATCGTCGGGTCGGCGTTGCCTGTGATGGGGCCGAGCATCGCGCCGGCGATGCCGCCGTAGATGCCTGCAATCACGAAGGCGTACCAGCGGTACTTCTTGACGCTGATGCCGAGATACTCGGCTTTCACCGGATTCTCCCGGATCGCCTGGAGGGAGAGGCCGAAGGGCGAATGGACGATACGCCACATGACGAACCCCAGGAGCACTAGCAGGGCCATACAGTAGTAGTAGTACGGCCCCGAGAGGAAACTTACCAGGTCGCGCGCGGGCCCCTTGATGCCCAGCAGGTAGGGTTGGGCAACCCGGATGCCCTGGTCGCCGCTGGTCAGGTCGTAGAACTTCAGAACGAAAGAGTAGAACAGCATTCCGAACGCCAGGGTGAGCAGCCCAAAGTAGATCTTGACGTAACGCACGCAGATGGCTCCCACGGGGGCTGCCACCAGGGCGGACAGCAGCGCGCTGACCACCAGGATCACTTCCATCTGCCGTATGCCGAAGCGGGAGGTGAAGATCGCCGCGGTATAGGCGCCGATGCCCAGGAAGAGCGCCTGCCCGAAGGACAGGAGCCCCGTGTAGCCGAAGAGCAGATTCAGCCCAAGCAGCGCGACCCCGTAAGCAAAGAACGGCAGCATGAGAGTCACGAAGTAGGTCGGGACCACCACCGGCAGCAGCAGGGCTATGACCACTGCCAGCGCCAGGACCAGGACCGGAGTTGCGATCCTGCCCCGGCGGGGGCCGGGCGGAGCTTCGGCACGCTCGAGCTGGACGGTCTCAGTCATGTAGCCTCCAGATCCGGCGATGAGTCACAGGTAGTGAGCAAGTGGTAGGGTTCGTCTCCCCTACTACTCACAGCGCATCTCTCATCACTATTGGGTATTGACTCGGCCGAAGATCCCGCTGGGCTTGAACACCAACACGCCGATGACGATCAGGTAGATCACCATCATCTCCATCTGCGGGAAGGTCGATATCGCCACCGCCCTGATGAGCCCCACGACCAGCGCCCCCACCAGCGCCCCGCGCATGCTCCCCAGTCCGCCTATCACCACCACGGCGAAGGCGCTCACGATCAGTTCGATGCCCATCTCGCTCATGGTTGCCGTGGTGGGGATCACCAGGGCACCCCCGAGGGTCCCGAGGACGGTACCCAGGGTGAAGACCTGGACGTAGATCCAGCGCATGTTCACGCCCAGCGCCTCGGCCATTTCGCGGTTGTCGGCAGTGGCCCGGATGATCCTTCCGAAGGCCGTACGGTTGAGCAGCAGTCCGAGGCCGGCAGCGATGGCGAGGCTGACCCCGATGACTATGAGGTTGTACACGGGGATGGTGGCACCCAGCAGGTTCACCTGCCCGTAGATCAGGTAGAGCCCGCCTGTGGTGCGAGGCAGAGTGCCCCAGACCAACCGCGTGACGTCCTCAAGGATCAGCACCAGGGCGAAGGTGAGGAGCAGTTGGAAGGCCTCGTCCCGATCGTAGACGGTGCGGAGGAGCCTCTCCACCACCGGCCCGATCACTGCCAGCGCCAAGCCTCCGGCCACGAGCGCCAGCACGAAGAGGGGGCGCGGCAGCCCCGCGCCCACCGCCAAGTCGACTGCGGTGACGCCGACGAAGGCGCCGAGGGCGTAGAAGCTGCCGCACGCCAGATTGAAGATCTTCTGCACGCCGAACACTAACTGGAGGCCGGAAGCCACCAGAAAGAGCACTGATGCGCCAAAGATGCCGCTCGCCAAGATGTTGACCACGTAGCTCACTGAGATAGCCACCTCACAGAGAGTATCCCGCCGCTACGAGGCCTGGGGCAGGCCGTCCGGGCCGACCTTCCAACCCTTGATCCAGTCGTACAGCTTCGCACCCGTGGGCTTTTCGATCTTGCTCAGGGGCAGCCTTTCGACGGGATCGATGGTGACGAAGTCGTAGGAGTTCTTGTGGTTGGTGATGCCCTGGATCCAGTTGGCCATCATGATGTGGTCCTTCCGGTAGGACCGCATGCCGGAGAGTGACCCGGCCTCAATCCCCTCCAAGGCCTTGACGAGTTGCTCCTTGTTGGGCCACTCGTTGGCTGCCTTGTAGGCCTTCTCCACGGCTGCCTTGTAGGCTGCCAGGACGAACACCGCGTGGTCGGTCTCGTAGGAGGGGTACTCGTTGTACTTGGCCTTGTAGTCCTTCACGAAGTCCTTGCCGATCTGGGGCAGCTGAGGATCCTCGAAATAGAATGAGTTGTAACCCACCAGGAGCCCTTCGGGCACGAAGTCCTTTTTGAGGGCATCGGCCACGCCACCCGCAGTGGTGAAGACGCCTTTGGTGTCCTTGAAGAGGCCCACGGCCGCCGCCTGCTTGAGGAAGATGGGTGCATCGCCGGACCAGAAGCTGCACATGATCAGGTCGGGCTTCGCCTGCTGAAGGGCCGAGATGTGGGACGCGAACTCGGTCTCGCCGAGCTTGGGGAACAGCGCCTGGACGTAGTTGGGCTTGTTCGGGAGCAGCCCCAACTCGTGGTACTTGTCGAGGATCGCCTTGAAGGTATCCCAGTTGTCGTGGCCGTAGGAGTAGTCGTTGTTGATCCCCGCGATCGTCTTGACGTCCTTGAAGTACTTGGGCGTGAGGATCGCGGCCCCGATGGCCTCGACCTCGTTGTCCGAGCTGCGGAAGATCCACTTGGGGTTCGGGACGGTCTCCTTGGTGCCATCCTGGGTCGTGCCGTCCCACATCAGGATCGGGACTCCGACCTCTTCCGCTGCCTGGCCCACGGCAAGCGACACGCCGGTGGAGATAAGCCCCACTACGATGTCGACCTTGTCCTGGAGCACCAGCTTTCGGTAGCGCTCTACTGTGTCCTTCGGGTTGGACTCCTCTTCGATCACCAGTTGGACCTGGCGTCCAAGGATGCCTCCAGCCTTGTTGGTCCGGTCGGCCCACCACTCGGAGGCTCGCTGCCCTGCCTGACCGACCGCCGCCGTGACGCCGGCCCGAGCCGCCAGCACGCCGATCTTGATCGGCTCCTTGGGAACGGCCTTTGCGGCAGCTGCGGCCGTAGGTGCGGCGGACCCGGATGCCGCTGGCGCGGCCGCTTTCGCTGGGGCACTGGTAGGAGACGGTGCGGGGGCTTGCTGGCAGGCCGCCAGGGCGGCCACGGCTGCGGCGCCCGCCGCGAGGCCGAGGAAGCCGCGACGGGTGAGTCTGCGGGAAGCCAGCCTTTCGGGCGAGAAGCCATCGGGCTGTTGAGGGGATGCGTTCCGCTCGTGGTCGCGCGTCTCTTCGGACATCTACTCTCTCCTCCATCGAGCATGATTAGGAAGAAACCCGAATCATCGGCTTCGATGCTGATCGGCGTCGGCCGCGACGCCCAAGCGAGAAGAGCCATACTTTGGAACCGAATTCAAACGCGTCGATGCGCTTGCCGCCGCTGCGGGCGGTGACCAGGCAAAAGTGTCTTGAGCGGCATGCACCTCCTCTCCCCTGTGGAAACGGACGCGAATGGATGGACCATTGAGGTGAACCCATTATTGGATTGCGGAGGTTGCCTTGTCAAGAGAGCAGCCGCTTCCCGGAGGGGCTGGGACTAGCGGGGAAGCACACCACCCGTGGGAGAGATCGTGGCGTCGGGCGGTACGGCGCGATCCGGCGTCGGGGCCTTCGGGTGGCCGTCCAAGAGAGGGTAGTGGGACTGCCGGAGGGAGCGGCTTCGATTCGCCATCATATCGTCGTTGAAGTAGGCGATGTGGCTCTTCATTCGCCGTTCCGCCACCTCCGGCTGCCGGGTCCGGATCGCCTCGAAGATGCCGCCGATGTCGGACAGCACTTTCTGGTAGAGCCCCGGGCTGATGAAGCCGTAGGCCTCTCGCATGGCCCGAGTGATGGCCTTCATGGTAGCGACGCTCGGGCGGTTGCCGGAGCACTCCGCCAGGGCCCAGTGAAACTCCATCTCCTCGGCCAGGAAGATGCTCCAGGGGGTCGCGGCCTCCGCCAGTTCCGCCAACCGCCTCAGCCGCCTCTCCAGCAGCTGTAGCTTCTCCTCGTCGGCTCGCAAGGCCGCCCAGTAGGCCGTTCCCCCCTCCAGCCGCTCTCGGAATTCGGCCAGCTCGGCCAGGGATACCCCCTCGAGGGAGAGCAGCAACATCAGGGACTCGGCCACCGTGTCCGAGGTGGCGTGGGAGACGAAGGCGCCCCCGGTGGCCCCGGGGCGGATCGTGATCAGGTCGGCTTTCTCCAAGACCCTCAGCGCCTCCATGATGGCGGCGCGGCTGACCTGAAACAGCTCCTTCAGCTCCCGCTGGGAGGGCAGTCGATCGCCAGGGCGCAGGCGGCCCTCCACTATTGCCTCGCGGATCTGGCAGACCACATCCTCGAAAGCGCGCTTGGGGGCGGCTTTGTGAAACATGATTTGGTCCGATCCCTCAGCGATGTGCCGGACGGCAAAGACGGCAAGCAGGCCAAAGAGTATGCTTAAACGGGCTAACTGTCAATCCCGGGGTGATTGGTGGGACGTCGGCAGGGCGGCGGTTGTGTTGCGACGCGTTGACATTCGATGATGGGACGGACCGCGCCGCGGCCATCGACCTCAGCTGTTACCGGCGGAACAGTGGGGCGTACTCCGCCGCCACCCGGATGGACTCCTCCATGCCCACCGCGCTGGCAATCCCCTTCCAGGCGATGTCGAAGGCCGTCCCATGGTCCACCGAGGTCCTCAGGAAGGGTATGCCCAGGGTCACGCTGACGGTGCGCTCGAAATCCACCGTCTTGGCGGCGATGTGCCCCTGGTCGTGGTAGAGGGAGAGGACCGCGTCGAACTTCCCTCTCCGGTTTAGGAAGAAGACGGAATCGGCCGGAACCGGGCCGGCGACGTCCATGCCCCGTCGCCGTGCTTCCTCCACGGCAGGGGCGATCTGCCGGATCTCCTCCATGCCGAAGAGGCCTCCCTCCCCCCCATGAGGATTCAGGGCCGCCACCGCGATGCGAGGCTTGGCGATGCCCAGCCGCCGCAGCTCTCGATCGGCATGCTGAAGTCCCTGGAGCACCAGCTCGGTCGTGATCTGGTGGCAGGCTTCCGCCAGGGGTACGTGACGGGTGAGGAAGAAGATTCTCATGTTCTCCAGGGCGAACATGGTCATCGGGTGCGGGCTGTCGGTCAGTTTGGCCAGCATCTCGGTGTGGTCGATGTAGGGGACGCCGCCGGCTTTCAGCGCCTCCTTGTTGATGGGTGCCGTGGCGATGGCGTCGATGGTGCCGGCCATGGCCATCTCGATGGCCCTCTGGACGTACTGGAAGGCCGCCCTGCCCGCCACCGGCTGGGCCACACCGGGAACCAGGCTGTCGAAATCGAGGTTGGCCAGGTCGATCAGCTCCAGGGTGCCGGAGGAGAAGATCCCGTGGGCGGGGTTCTGAATGGGGTGGACCGAGAGCGAAGACCCCACCAGCTTCAGGGCCGCCCTCACTACCGGGGCGCTGCCTATCACCACCAGCCGGGCCCGTCCGTGGAGGGATTCCTGGGCCAATGCGCGGGCAACGATCTCCGGGCCGACCCCCGCCGGGTCGCCGAGGGTCACTCCGATCAAGGGTCGGTTTTCCATAGAGTCCGTACCTCCGCCACTCAGACTACCAGAAAGCCCTCAGGGGTCTCGGAGATGGAGAGCTCGAGCCTCTGTCCTGGCTGGAGGGAGAGGCCCCTCCCACCTTCGGGGAGTTGAACCACCACCGGCATGCCGATGAGCGGACCGCGGACCGCGTTGAGGCGCCATTTCCCTGCGAAGGCGAGGCGAGCCCAGTTGTAGGCCATCTCGAGTACTTCCTGCCGCAGGCATCCGAGGTAACGTGTGTGCTTGGGGAGACCCCAAACCCCGCCAGTCGTTGCACCCTGGGCTAGCCGCCGCGCGGCGGCTAGCCGATGTTGTCCTCGCCCCCGTCGACCCCCAGGACGTTGCCGGTCAGCCAGTAGGTGCCCGGGTCGCACAACACCCCGATGGCCGCCGCTACGTCCTCCGGTCGGGTCATACGGCCCATAGGGTTGCGGGTGATGGCCTCGTGCGCCAGCTTCTCGTAGCCCGGGATCGCGCGTGAGGCGGGGGTGTCGGTGACACCGGCTCGGACGGCGTTGACGGTGACGCCCCTACCTGCCAGCTCCACCGCCAGCTGCCGTACGTGGGCCTCCAAGCAGGCCTTGGCCGCCGAGACGGCCCCGTAGCTGGCCCAGACACGGTGAGAGCCGGAGCTGGTCATGGCGAAGACCCGGCTGTTGTTCTCGAGGAGGTCCCGGCCCACCAGGCCCTGGGTCCAGTAGACCAGGCTGTTGGCCATGACGTCCAGGGTCATCTCCATCTGGGACTGCTTGATGGCCTGCTTCGGGTCGTCGGCGACGAACTCGCCGAGGGAGCCGAAGGCCAAGGAGTGCAAGAGGACGCGCACCTTCTTGCGGTTGCCGGTCTCAGCCAGCCTGGCCTGGATGGCGTCCAGCACCTCGGCTCGCCTGTCCGCGCTGGCCGCGTTGGTGTTGAAGAACTGGACCTTTCGCCCCATGCCCTCGATCTCGGCTGCCAGCGCCTGGGCCTTGGGCAGAGTCGACGATCGATCCAGGTGAACGCCGAAGATGTTCATCCCCCTTCGGGCGAGCTCCAACGCCACTGCCGCGCCGAATCCGCTCGACGCCCCGAGGATGAGGGCCCAGCTACCAGAGAACGACTCCTGTTCCGTCACTACCGCCACCTTCCTACCTACGCCTTAGCCGTTGGCGGCCGGACGAAGATCCGGCCGCCAACGGCGCGATCTTCCAGGGTTCCCGACCACCAACTTGCTCGCCAGCAGACTTTAAGGTATGGGTGGGGTGGTGTCAATGGGCAGCGCCAGGTAGAAGCTGGTGCCCTTCCCGGGCTCGCTCTCCACCCAAACCCGGCCACCGTGGGCCTCGGCGATGAGCCGGGTGATGTACAGCCCCAACCCCTCGGAGCTTCTCTTCGTCTTGACCCGGTAGAAACGCTGGAACAGGTGGGGCAGGACCTCCAGGGGGATCCCTTCGCCCTGGTTGGATACCGTGATGATTGCATCGGCTTCTCGCCGGTCCAACAGCAGGAGAACCGTGGATCCGAAGAGATTCGTTCAGTAGAGCTTCGTACCGGGTCAAGACGTCCAGATCGATCTCGCTCCCGAAGGCCCACGTCGCGTCACCTGCGCCCCTGAGGCCGGCGAAGCCCGCGTCCAGAGCCTGCTGGGTCGCCGACCGCAGGGCCGCGATGGTCTGATCTGGATCGAACCTGCCCGAGGCGGAGTAGCTGCGTGGCTCCGACACCAGCAGCAGGCCTCCCCCTTGCCTCTCTCGAGGGACGTCGACGCCCGCCGATGCCAGGGCAGCCGCAAGTCTCTCGATGTCCGGATCCTCGGCGACGTAGATGCATCTCTCGCCTCGGGCCAATCCCTCCCGAAAGAAGGCCACGAGGGCCGCCAGTTGATCGCCGGTGTCCTCGTAGATCTGGCAGAGATGGTCGCCCTGTCAAGCCGGGTGTGGGCGAATGCACTGGACGGATTCGACATGTTGCGCTTGGCGTGTTATACTATGCGATACCTGCTGCGGCGGGGCGCAGCGGAAGCGCAACACCTCACAGGATTTCCCCAATGGAGTTCGCTCCGACTCATGCTGGTACCTCGAAGAGCCAGTGTGGGCTGTTTCGACCGATTCGCGGTTGCCCGCGAGAGCGCGGACGTCTCTCATCCGATCAACGGTGATCCTTTAGGCAGACCCCGTAAGAAGTCGTCACCTGCCCCCTGAGTGGAACGGCTGGTCGGTTGCCTTTAAGCCTTCTGCGGTGTGCCCGCGGCCACCCTTGCCGTGCTGCCCGCTGGAGCCGTCGTTCTGCGCATCCTAGCAATGCCCCTGGCGGCCTCTGGTTGAGAGGAACGAACGACTAAGTCGTTACTTCGAGGTCAAATGCCCTGCTCTTGGCGGAGGGTCGCGGTTCGGCTCTTGCCTGGACTGGGCTGCACATCATCTCGAGAAAGGATCTGCCGTGCTAGATCAATCTCCCAATAGCGACCACGGCGAGCAGAGGAAGCCCCCGCAGCGGCGAAGCGATGGCTACCAGGCGCCCGGTCGGTCCAAGAAGCCGTCGCCGGCTTCTTTTTCGGAGGGAAAGGAGCCGCCCAAGCGAAAGGGGGCCGTCGTAAACCGTAGAGGTCCCTCCGAGATCGATCGGGCCCTTCGGATGAGCCAGGCGATGAACGCCCGGCCCGGCGCCTCGGATCGTAAGGTGGCCGAGGGCTCGACCTCGCGGGGAACCGTGGTTCGCATCGATCGGGCAAAGGGGTATGGCTTCCTGGTCGATTCGGCGGGGGAGCAGCGCTTCTTCCACCGCTCCGCCGTCCTGGACGGTGGCTTCGCCGGCCTAAAGGAGCAGCAGACCGTGGAGTTCGAGGCCCGCGGCGACGAGCGCGGCGCACGAGCCATCAAGGTGCGGCCCTCCAACGGCCCCGCTCCCGCAACCAAAGCGCCCCAGCGTCCCCAGTCTTCGCCTAAGGCCCCCAGGGCGGCGGGCTGGCGATCGGACCTGATGCCCTTCCGCAATGGGGCTACCCCTCCCCCGGCCGGCCGCAGGAGGAGCTAGCTCGGAACCTTCTGCCTCCCTGGCTCGTTATTCCAGGTAGAACGTCCCAAAAGGGAGGCTACCGATGAATCGACGAGCGATCGGCGTAGGAGCTCTGCTGGCTGTCCTCGTGCTTCTGCTATTGGCCGGCTATCTCAGGGGGGATCTCCTGGAACCGGGCCCCATGGCAGGAGCTGCGTCCCCCGTCCCGACCTCCAACGGTGGTCGGGAGGACCGGGTGGACGGCTACCTGGCGATCGCCCCCCGAACCCTGCGATCCGGGCAGAGCGAGGCGGTCTCCGTGTCGCTCTTCCGGGGGGAGAAACCGGCCAACGGCACGGTGCGGTTGGCCCTCCTCAGAGATGGAAAGGAGGTGGCAGCCACCTCCGCCTACCTGGAGGGACGCAACTACCTGAAGCTCTCGGTGCCCGGGCTGCCGGAAGGCGACTATCGGCTGCAGCTCAGCGGCAACGGCTTCCAGACGGAGTCCCCGGTGCGAGTGGAGGAGGGCACCCTCCTCTTCGTCGAGAGCGACAAGCCGATCTACAAGCCGGGTCAGACCCTTCACCTCCGTGCTCTGACCCTGGATCCACAGCTGAAACCTCTCGCGGCCCCCGTTACCCTCGAGGTCATGGATGCCAAGGGGCTGAAGGTCTTCAAGCGGGACCTCACCACCGACGAGTACGGCATGGCCTCTCTGGATCTACCCCTCTCCACCGAGCCCAACCTGGGGGTGTGGAAGGTGACGGCTACCTCCGGCAAGCGGTCGAGCCAGCTGGACGTGCGGGTCGAGCGGTACGTGCTCCCCAAGTACGAGGTCAAGGTGGAGCTGCCAAAGGACTGGGTCCTGGCGGGGGACGCCATCTCCGGGACCGTCGGCGCCGAGTACAGCTACGGCAAACCGGTGCAGGGCGAGGTGCAGATCCGAGCCATGCGCTACGTAGGGAGCTGGCAGGAGTTCGCCAACGTCACCAGGAGCCTGGACGGCAAGGTGGACTTCCAGCTGCCGGCCGTGAACTACGTGAGCGGGGTACCGGCCGCCGGGGGGATGGGCAACGTCCAGCTGGAGGTGACGGTACGGGAGAAATCCACCGGCCACGAGGAGAAGAGCACCAAGCTGCTCACGGTGGCGGCGAGTCCGGTCGTGTTGAAGGTGATCCCGGAGGCTGTGGCCTTCAAGCCCTCGCTGCCGCTCTCGCTGCTGGTGGTGGCCGAGACGCCCGATAAGAAGCCGGCAGAGGCGGACGTCCGGCTGGATTTCACCTACACCAAGAAGGATTTCAACGCCACACAGGAGACTCGCCAGCTCTCGGTGAAGGGGGGTAGGGCCATGGTTCAGATCACCCCTCCCGCCGATGCCATCTCAATGACGGTGGGCGCCAGCGGGGGAAAAGCCTTCACCTCACTGTCCCTGCAGTCCTCCTACTCTCCCACCGGCAGCTTCGTCCAGGTGGAGCAGGTGAGCCAGGGGGCGCTCAAGGTGGGGGACACGGCCAGATTCCACGTGGCCTCCACCAAACAGGCGAGCAACTTCTACTACGAGCTGCTGTCCCGAGGGAAGGTGGTGTTCTCCAGCTTCTCTACCTCACCCGATCTCCAGGTCC
>DAHVXI010000004.1:0-9743 GCA_027356795.1 Chloroflexota bacterium
CTCCCCCTGGGAGAGGCCGACCGAAGCGAAGCGAGGGCGGGTGAGGGCTGAGACGTTGCCAACCAAACAGCCCTCACCCCGACCCTCTCCCAGAGGGAGAGGGAGACCTCTCACCCCGACCCTCCACGTCCCTCCCTCGCCCCGTCCTCCCGGTTTGCTACTGCCCAGCCCCCTGGACTATAATCTCTCTAGACGTCTGGCCCTCGGGTCAGACGACACCGTTTTGTAGGAGCCACCAACGTGACGACCGTGCGCGGCAAGCTACGCAACCTCCTCATGGACGCTGTACAGAGGGCGCAGCAGCAGGGCGTGCTGCCGCCGGTGGCGGTGCCTGAGATCACCATCGAAACCCCTCAGAAGCCGGAGCATGGCGACTACGCCAGCAACGTCGCCCTGAAGATGGCCCGCACGGCCCGCATGGACCCCATGTCCATAGCCCTGACCCTGGCCAACCAGATCGTCTCCGCCGGCTTCCTTTCGGGCGTCGAGGTGGCGAAGCCCGGCTTCCTGAACTTCCGGCTTTCGCCGGCCTGGTTGGCTTCCCAGGTGGAGGATGTGCTGGCCCAGGGCACCGGATACGGCTCCGTCCCTCTGGGCAACGGCGCCAGGGTGCAGGTGGAGTACGTCAGCGCCAACCCCACCGGTCCCCTGCACGTGGGGGCGGGTCGAGGCGCTGCTCTTGGCGATAGCCTGGCCAACGTCCTGGCTCACGCGGGCTACCAGGTGGAGCGAGAGTACTACGTCAACGACGCGGGCGCCCGCATGGAGGCCTTCTACTCCACCCTCTACGCCCGATACCTCCAGCAGTTCGACATCCCGGCGGAGCTGCCAGCCGACGGCTACGTGGGTGAGTACATGGTCGATCTGGCTCGCGAGATCGCCCAGGAGCGGGGTCGCGAGTTCCTCGATCTCCCCAAGGAGGAGGCCCTCCAGAGACTCGGCCGCCTCGGCACCGAGAAGATGCTGGGCAGGATCCGCCGCGACCTGGAAAGCATGAACGTCCGGTTCGATCGCTGGTTCTCCGAGCAGTCCCTGTACGATACGGGGCTGCTGGACCAGACCATCGAACTGATGCGGCAGCGCGGCTACGTCGCCGAGCGAGAGGGCGCGGTGTGGTTCGTGTCCTCGGCACTGGGGGAGGATAGGGACAACGTCCTGGTCCGCAGCAACGGCGCCCCCACCTACTTCGCCTCGGATGCCGCCTACCATTACGACAAGTTCGTTCTGCGCGGCTTCGACCGCGTCATCGACGTCTGGGGTGCCGACCACCAGGGGCACGTGCCCCGGATGAAGGCGATGGCATCGGCCCTGGGGATCGACCCCGCGCGACTGGAGCTGATCATCTACCAGCTCGTGAGCCTGAAGCGCAGCGGCAAGCCGGTGCGCATGTCGAAGAGGACGGGAGAGATCATCACCCTGGGAGAGGTGCTTGAGGAGGTGGGTCCGGACGCGGTCCGCTTCTACCTTCTGGCCCGCTCCGCAGATGGAATGATGGACTTCGACCTGGATCTCGCCAAAGAGCAGTCCGCCGAGAACCCGGTCTACTACGTCCAGTACGCCCACGCCCGCATCGCCAGCATCCTGCGCTTCGCTGGGGAGGTCGACTTCTCCGATGGAGACGTTTCCCTGCTCACTTCGGAGGCGGAGCTCGACCTGATCCGTAAGATGCTGGTGCTGCCCGAGCTGGTGGAGACGGCGGCGACCACCCTGGCGCCCCATCACCTGCCCCACTACTCCCAGGAGATCGCTGCGGTGTTCCACTCCTTCTACAAGCAGTGCAGGGTGGTCACCGAGGACGAGCCACTCACCAAGGCACGGCTCAAGCTGGTCAGCGCCTGCAAGACGGTCCTGGGGAACACCCTCGCCCTGATGGGCGTCAACGCGCCGGAGCAGATGTAGCTGCGGTTATCTATCCTCCGGCCAGCTTGGCCTTGTAGCCCATCTCTGTCAGCTTCGACAGCACCAGGTTCCGGTGGTCCCCCTGGATCTCGATGACGCCATCCTTGGCCGTGCCGCCCGAACCGCAGAGTCGCTTCAGGATCCCCGCCAGCTCCTCCTGCCCGGCCGCGTCCCCGGGCACCCCCGTGATCACGGTGGCCGTCTTGCCGCGGCGGTTTCGCCGATCCCGCGAGACCCTGACGATCCCGTCGATCTTGGGTACCTGCCACTGCTGCCGGCAGTTGCACGCCTTCACCGGCTTCTGGCAGCCAGGGCAGATCCTTCCCTGGTCAGAGTCGTACACCACCGGCCGGTCGGCACTCCGCCCCGGCCCGCCGGTCATCCGCCGCACCCCCCGCCGCAGCTGCAGTCGTCGCCCTCATGGTCGCACTTATCGCAGTCGCCTTCGGCCATCTCGAGAGTCAGCTCTCCCTCGGCGTTGAGCCCCACGATCGACCCGGCGAAGATGCTCTCAGCCATCCCACAGAAGGCGATCTTGACGCCATCGATGTCCTCGGTCTTCACATCACTGGGGGCCGACTTCACTAGGCCTACGGAGCAGTCGTACCCTCCATCACCGTCGGGATCCGCGTCGAACCTCAGCACTGCGGGGCCACCATTCGAGGCGGCATCTCGGAGTTCCCTGGCAGCTTCCGGCGTGATAATGATCATTCATCCTCCATCGGATAACGTGGCTCCAGACAAGCCACGGCTCGTTTGAGAAGTATAGCAGAACCCCACGCGGTTGTGGGTGACAGGGGCCTATGCTATACTTGCTATACGGCCATCGAGTCCGTGGGGATGTGGCTGCCCGGAGGGATCGCATAGTCCGGTTGAGTGCGCCCGACTCGAAATCGGGTATGCCGAAAGGCATCGGGGGTTCAAATCCCTCTCCCTCCGCCGTAAATAGTCGTCAGCTATCAGCCGCGGTCCGGCTGGGTAGAGACTGATAGCTGATAGCTCGTCTGGAGAGGTCGCCTAGTGGCCTAGGGCGCTCGCCTGGAAAGCGGGTAGGTGTAACAGCCTCGTGGGTTCAAATCCCACCCTCTCCGCCATGCCGACTCGACGCAGGAAGCAGCCCGTTCCCGGGCTGCTTTCGTTGTTCCGGTGCCATCGCTGCCTCGCGGGCGGGATTCGGCTGCCCGCTGCATTGACATGGGGTGCCAGGTCGGCTAGAATCCTCTCTAGAGGCGTCGCGCAGGCGACGTACTGCTCTCTCGGTTAACAGTGAAATAGCGGTGCACCTGGAGGGGTGTCCGAGTGGTTTAAGGTGGCCGTCTTGAAAACGGTCGGGCGCGAGCCCCGGGGGTTCGAATCCCTCCCCCTCCGCCGCCATCGTCGGCAGCCAGCTTCCAGGTCACTCGAGAGTTGCGCGGAGGAGTCGCATAGTTGGTCTAGTGCGGCCGCCTGCTAAGCGGTTACAGGGGCCTTAAACCTCTGTCATGGGTTCGAATCCCATCTCCTCCGCCTCCATGCCCCGGTAGCTCAGCGGATTAGAGCGTTGGGTTGCGGACCCAAAGGTCGTAGGTTCGAGTCCTATCCGGGGTGCCGTAGTTGTTGGTGGTGTTCAGCTAGTAGCTGCGAGCGCAAGTGCCCGCGGCACGGAATCGTATGGAGCCGTCAGCCTGTAGGACGTTCACCCGAAGGGGTCGTCCGCGCCGGCTGTAGGCCAGCCGCTGGTCGACCGGGCTTGCCATGTACCTGTTGACCGCGGTTTTTGTTTTGTCTGGCGCCCCCACGGCCGCGTCACGCAATCTGGAAGCCATTCCCCTAGAGGTGACCGCAGACGGTGGAACGGGACCAGCTGGCGATCGATCGGCTCAGTCGCATCTGGGCCATTATCGAGCACATTGCCGAAAACCCCGGCACCAGCCGCCGAAGACTGGCCGACCGCTATGCCCTCAGCGAGCGGCAGGTCCAGGAAGACCTGAGGGTCATCCGAGAGGAGCTTCGGTTCCCCATCGTGCGCCGCAAGGGATACCGCTTCTCGGCCGGTAGCGACCACGTGGTGCTGGATTTCTCCTTCTCCGAGGCCAGGGCCCTGATATCCGCCCTGAAGGTAGCGGCCCAGGAGCGTGCTGTTCCCCAGGAGCCGCTCCGCTCACTCCTGTCCAAGCTGCCGGCGGTCTTCCCTCTTCACCTTCAGCCCATGATCCGCAAGAGCCTGGAATCGCTGGGAAACCCCGAGCCTGCACTGGAGGAGAAGGTCTTTCTGGCGCTGACCGAGGCGCTCTTCGAGAGGCGGCCGGTGCGCCTGCACCTCTCGGCCCGGGCAGGCGCAGCCCTGGCCGACCCCATCATCGAACCCCATCTGATGATGCCCTATCTGGGCGCCTGGTATCTCGTGGGGAGGTGCAGGCAAAAAAAAAGGGTTATGATGTTCAAAGTGGAGAACATCGAGGCCGTCACACTAGCATCGAAGATGTGATGCTAGCTGCAGTCCCCTTGATCTCTCGCCATGCGCCGCGACCTGCCGGGCTCGTAGCCTTCGTCCTCCAGCAGCTCCTCGGCTTGCTGAAGCAGCTGAGCCGGGCTGAACGGCTTGGTGATGTAGCCATCGACCCCGGCCCTCCAGGCACGACGCTGGTCCCACTCCGCGGTGGAGGTCGTGAGGACGAGCACCTTCACCCCATTGGTGCTGAGATGTCCTTTCAACTGCTCGCCCAGGCTAACACCGTCCAGCCGATCTAGAATCAACTCCGTTATCACCAGCCGCGGGGGCTCCAGCAGGGCAAGACCCAGCGCCTCCTCGCCGTCGGATGCGAAGGTCAGCCGGTAGCGGCCCGCATCGAAGATCACGGAGAGAAGTCTCCGAACCGCAGGATTGGGATCTGCCACGAGAATCCTATACTTTCTCATGATACAAACTTATCAAGGGTTTCTCGCAAAACACTCACAGAGGGTGTTAGAATCTCTCTGCGTATCCAATTCGTAACGCGGAGCCTCCCTTTTGCAACGAGACCCCTGGCTTAGGGCCCTGATAGTCCTTTTGGTAGTGATCGCCGCCAGCTACCTGGGCGGCTTGGCCTGGGCGCTGGCGGTTAGATTCGCCGACATCCTGCTGCTCCTGGTGCTGGCCTGGGTGCTGGCCTTCGCCCTGGAGCCGGTGACCTATTTCCTCGAGGCTCGCTCCCGCATCAACCGGGGCGTAGCCGTCGGCATAGTTTATCTGGGGCTCCTCATCGTCCTGAGCCTCCTGACGCTGCTGCTCGTTCCTGTGGTGGCCCTCCAGGTCTCCCAGATCGGCACCAACCTGCCGGCCTACATAGCCAACCTCTCCAGCTGGCTGGTCTCCCTGCAGGATGGATTGGCGCGCCGGGGCCTCGAGGTCAACGTGGCGACCCTCGTGGACTATCGAGATGCCGCCAGCCGCATCGCGTCCCTGGGGCCCATCATCGTCAACAACGCCCTGGCCCTGGCTACGGGGGTGGCATCGGTGCTCTTCAGCCTGATCCTGGTGCTGATGCTGTCCTTCTACATCGCGCTGGACGGCGGCAGATTCAGCACCGCGCTGCTGCAGGCGATCCCGCCCGACCGGCGAGACGACGTCACCTACCTGTTCTACAGCACCCACAGGGCTTTTGGCGGCTTCATTCGGGGACAGTTGGCCCAGGCCCTGGTCTACGGGGCGAGCACCGCGGCTATCATGGCGGCCGCGGACCTCAGCTACGTCGCCGTGGCGGCCATCTTCGCCACCGGCATCATGATGGTCCCCTTCATCGGCCCCATCCTGGCGATGATCCCACCTATCACCATAGCCCTCTTCGTCCACCCGGATCGCGCCTGGTGGGTCTTCCTGCTGCTGCTGCTGCTCCAGCAGCTGTTGCTCAACGTGGTGGCGCCCAAGCTGATGAGCAAGACCGTGGGCATGCACCCCCTGCTGGTGCTGGTCGCCCTCCTGGTTGGGGCGAAGCTGGCCGGGGGGTGGGGGGCCATCTTCGCGGTCCCGGTAGCCGGGGTCGTCGTGGCCATGATCGCTTTCTATCGTATGACCGTCGAGGAGCGCAAGTTGCACCTGGAGGAGAAGTCCGAGGAGTCCGCCTGGCACGCCGTCGCGGAAACGCAATCCTACGGCAACTCCGTCCAGGAGGACGGCGTAGCACAGCCCTGATCGGAGGGTTCGAACCTCCGAACCATCGAGATAGCACGCACCACACAAGGAGGCCGCAGCTTTGAAGAAGGTTCGCAAGGCCGTCATCCCCGCGGCGGGTCTGGGGACTCGTTTCCTTCCGGCCACGAAGGCGCAGCCCAAGGAGATGCTGCCCATTGTCGATAAGCCGGTGATCCAGTACATCGTCGAAGAGGCGGTCGACTCGGGCATCGAGCAGATCGTCATCATCACTGGGCAGAGCAAGCGCGCCATCGAAGATCACTTCGATTACCCCTTCGAGCTGGTTCACCGACTTCGCCAGGGCAACAAGGCGGAGGAGCTGCGCGAGGTCGAGCGCCTCTCCGAGCTGGCCGACTTCGTCTACGTCCGACAGAAGCAGCCGCTGGGCAACGGCCACGCGGTGCTGGTGGCCAAGGAAGTGATCGGTGACGAGCCCTTCGCGGTACTCTGGGGAGACGACCTGGTGGACGCCGAGGTCCCCTGCCTGCGGCAGTTGATCCAGGTGTACGAGCGCTACGGCTCGTCCGTGATGGCGGTCATGCGGGTCGCCGAGGAGAACATCCCGAAGTACGGCGTAATCGCCGCCACCCCCATCGACGACAGGGTGTACGAGGTGACAGACCTGGTGGAAAAGCCCTCCCTGGAGAACGCCCCCTCCGATCTGGCGGCCGTGAAGGGATACGTCCTGACGCCGGAGATCTTCGAAGAGCTGGAGCAGACCCAGCCGGGCAAAGGGGGCGAGATCTGGCTATCGGACGCCATCAAGTCTCTGATGCGCCGCCAGAAGGTGCTGGCGCTGGAGTTCGAGGGGCGGCGCTACGACGCCGGCAACAAGTTGGAGTTCCTGCAGGCCACGGTGGACTTCGCCCTCAAGCGCGAGGACTTGCGCGACGATTTCCGGACCTACCTCAAAGGGCTGAATCTGTCGTAGAGACGCGACATGTCGCGTCTCTACCTGGGGGATGTACAATGGGGGGGCCGGCCGCCCCCCCCGTTTCCGTTCCTCGATCGTCCCTACGCGCCGACCGGCACCTGGTGCTCTCTCAGGCCGTAAGCCCTGTCCGCCCTGATCAGCCTCTCCAGCAGCTCCGGTGGGTAGTCAGACCTGAGGGCAGCCATCTCTGGGAGGTAGGTCAACAGGTGCTCGCGCACCGCAGCCACGGTCATCGGCTGGTTGCCGTTGGCCAGGTACACCCGAAAGATCGCCTCCACCAGCGGCGTCTCGGACGTTATGTAATCCCGCGCCCGGGAGCAGCAATCGCGAATGATAGGAAGCGGGTTCGAGGCGTAGGGAACGCGCCTGTACTCGAAGGTCACCCGCTTGGTCTTCGGGTCTATGACGGGATACCGCTCCTCGACGAAGGTTCCTAGCTTCGCCGCGCAGGAGGAACACAACCGCCCCTGAGCCACCACGTTGAAAGCCAAACCCCGCCGGTCGTACCACTGCGGATCGACGAAGTAACGCGCCTCCTCCACAACCTCCGTTGGCCCTGGCTCTTCTTCCTGGATGGCCGTCGGCTGCTCCTCTGCCTCGGGGAGCTTCGGTTCCTCGAACTCTTCGATCTCGGCCCTGCGTTTCCCTCTATCTGCCATCGGGTGGAGTCCTCCTTCTTGCTGTAGGGGATTCTACACGACCCGACGGCGGCTATCAAGCAGCGGCGGCAGACGGGGCGGCCGTCAAGTTTCCGTGTAGGGGCAACTGCGGACCGAGCGACGGGGGGGACGGGACTGCGGTTACTGGGCGTTGGACAGCGACCGGAGGGCTTCCCGCAGCCCATCCTCCAGATCCACCGAGGACAGACTGGGGATGGAGCGCACCGCGGAAGCCGCCTCTGCGTTGCTGTAGCCCAGGGCGGTCAGCGCTGCCAGCAGCTGGCCGGCGGTCCCGGAGGCAACCACACCAGCGCCGGCCGACTCCATCTGCCCTACCTTCCCCTTCAGATCCAGGGCGATGCGGGCAGCGGTCTTCTTCCCGATGCCGGTCACGGTGCTCAACCTGGCCGTATCCTCGGTGGCGATGGCCGCCGCCAACTCGTCCACCGACATGGCCGAGAGGAGCGCCAGGGCGCTGCGAGGCCCCACGCTGCTCACCGTTAGGAGCGCCTGGAACATCCGAAGTTCCCCCTTGCCGGCAAAGCCAAACAGGGTCACCCCATCCTCCCGCATTTGGAGGTGGGTGTGGAGCTTAACGGAGCCGCCGGGTCCGGAAATCGACGAGAGGGTCGAGGAGGAGGTGAAGAGCTGAAACACCACGCCCCCGACGTTGACCAGTAGAAAGTCCGGCCCAACCTCCTCCACCAGCCCGTGAAGCCCAGCGATCAACGGCCGGCCCTCCCGCCGGCCACCGCCTCGCTCCATCGAGCGTGGCAGATGGCAATGGCCAAGGCATCGGCAGCGTCGTCGGGCTGCGGCATCTGTTGGAGAGCGAGCATCACCTGCACCATGCTCTGCACCTGGATCTTGGTGGCCTTCCCGTAACCTGCCACCGCCTGCTTCACCTGCTGGGGTGTGTACTCGCTGACGGCCAGTCCCCGCCGCGCGGCAGCCAACAGGGCGACCCCACGGGCTTGGCCCACCGAGAAGGCCGACTGGACGTTCCTGGAGAAGAAGAGCTGCTCGACCGCCACCTCGGTAGGCTGGACTCGATCCATGATCTGAGTCAGCCCCTCGAACAGGAGAAGAAGCCTGGAGGTGAGAGGAAGGGAGGCCGGTGTCGTGAGTACGCCGAAGTCCACGGCCTCCAGGGCTTCACCCTCCATCGCCACCACACCGTATCCCAGGATCGCCGTCCCGGGATCTATGCCGAGGACGATTGACTTACCTTCTATCGCCAAGCTACGAGTACTCTGCCAGGGCCTCTTCCGAGACCTCGATGTTAGAGTAGACCCTCTGGACGTCGTCCAACTCCTCGAGCCGCTCCATCAGCTTCATCACCGTGATGGTAGACTTGGCATCCAGCTCCAGGGTGGTCGTAGGGATCATGGATACTTCGGCATTGGTGATGGTGACCTTCCTGGACTCCAGCGCCTGCCTCACAGTATCCAGATCCGCCGGTTCGGTGTATACCTCGACGGAGCCATCCTCGATCTGCACATCTTCGGCCCCCGCGTCGATGGCCATCAGCGCCAGATCGTCAGGGTCCTGCTTACCCGTCTCGAGGGTGATGACACCCCTGGAATCGAATAGCCACGAAACGCAGCCGCTCTCACCGAGGCTGCCCCCATGCCGAGTGAAAAGGCTCCTCACATCGGCCGCGGCCCGGTTGCGGTTGTCCGTCATCGCCTCGACCATGATCGCAGCGCCACCGACGCCGTAGCCCTCGTAGGTAATCTCCTCCAGCGCGGCGCCTTCGCCGCCACCGATGCCCCGCTTGATGGCTCGGTCGATGTTGTCCATTGGCATGTTGCTCTCGCGAGCATGTTGGACAGCCAGCCGCAGGCGGAAGTTGGCGTTGGGATCGCCACCGCCGTCTCTGGCGGCTATGGTGATCTCACGGCCAAGCTTGGTGAACAGCTGCCCTCGCTTGGAATCGTTGACGCCCTTCTGCCTCTTAATCTGTGCCCACTTGGAGTGTCCCGACACAGCGACCTCACCTCCTTTCCAACCTCTCGCCTAAACCTAATTCTACCATAGGGGGCCCCGACGGACCAACGGTGAGGAGCACCAGCAGGCCACCCTCTGATATAATTACGAT
>DAHVXI010000021.1:0-18433 GCA_027356795.1 Chloroflexota bacterium
CGTTCGACGAGGCGGATGGCGACGTGAAAGCAGCCATAGCAGGATTGCGGTTGCAGATACCTATGCGCACGGCGCGTGACCTGCTGGCACGCGCAGAAGGGAACCTTCGATCCGCCCTGGGAGAAACCTGAGCGCTGGGAACGGTGCTGCCTAGTTCTTCTGATTTTACCCGTCGGTTGTAGATGCAAAGGGGGTCACTTCATCCTCTGCCGCACCATCTCGTACAGCACTATCGACCCCGCCACCGCCGCGTTCAGCGAGTTCACCCGCCCCCGCATCGGCAGCCGGATCAGGAAGTCGCAGCTCGCCTTCAGCAGCGGCCCGATCCCCCGATCCTCGCCCCCCAGCACCAGCGCCGTCGGACCCGTCATGTCCAGATCCCAGTGGAGCCGGTCGCCCTCCATGTCGATCCCGGCGACCCACAGCCCGACCCCCTTCAGATCCTCCGCGGCACGCACCAGGTTCGGCACACGCGCCACCGACATGTGCTCCACCGCCCCCGCCGAGGAGCGCACCACCCCGGGTGTGACGTGCACCGAGCGCTTCTTAGGCAGCACCAGCGCATCCAGCCCCACCGCCTCCGACGTCCGAAGCAGCGTGCCCAGATTCTGCGGGTCCTGCAGCGTGTCCAGCAGCAGCACCGCCGGAGGGCTCTCCGCCCCCCTCAGCCGCTCCAGCAGATCCCCCCAGCCGGCGTACTCGAAGGGGGACACGATGGCCGCCAACCCCTGGTGCTCCGGCGCCACGGCGTCCAAGTCTCCCCGGCTCACCTCCTCGGGGGCGATCCCCAGCCGCCTCGCCAGCCCCACCGCCTCCCGAACGTGCTCCTCCCGCAGGGCGTCTATGGACACGAGAAGGCGCCGCACACGCTTACCCGCGCGCAGCGCCTCGATGACCGCGTTCCTGCCGTAGAGGATCTCCTGGTCCGGGGGCACCCGGACGGCCGGACCGCCTCCCGCCCCGAAACCGCCGGGAGCGCGGACATCCCTCCCGCCCCCGCTCGATCGCTGCCCTCCGCCGGGGGCCCAGGCCTCTCGCCCGCCCACTGGGCCGTAGGAGCCGGCTCCTGCCGGCAACCGTCCGCCTCTCCCTCTGGGAGAGGCCGCCTGAAGGGCGGGTGAGGGCTGATTCCAAGCTTCAGCCACAGCCCTCACCCTGACCCTCTCCCCGTCTCCCTATCCTGTCTATCCTGTCCATCCTGTTCTTCCCGGTCCCCCGTCTCCCCGCCCTACCCTCTCTCGCCCTACTTCCAGACGGTGCCCTCGGGCCGGTCCTCCAGGGTCACCCCCAGCGCCTTCAACCGATCCCTCACCTCGTCGGCCAGCGCCCACTGCTTGGCCACCCGCAGCTTCCCCCGCAGCTCCACCAGCAGCTCCACGAAGGGCGCCGCCGCGCGACCCTCCTCCGCTTCGGCCACCTCCAGCTGGACCCCCACCACGCCGGCCAGCTCCACCAGCTTCGCCCTGGCGGGTTCCAGCGCCTCCGCCGGATAGCCCTCCCGGCTCCGCAAACGGTTGATCTCCCTGGCGAGGTCGTGCAGCGCCGCCAGAGCCTCAGCGGTGTTGAAGTCGGCGTCCATGCCATCTTCGAAGGCCTGCTGGCCCGCCTCCACCACCCGCGCTACCGTCTCCCGCTCCTCGGGTAGCGCCGCTCGCCCGGCGGCCGCGCCCCTCACCGGCTCCAGGGCGGAGCGCAGCCTCGCCAGCCCCTTCGTCGCACCCTCGATCCCCTCGTCGGTGTAGGTCATGGGGGCCCGATAGGGATTGGAGATCAGGTACAGCCTCAGGGCCGCCGGCTCGTACCGCTCCAACATCTGCTGGATGGTCAGAAAGTTGTTCAGGGAGTGGGACATCTTCTCCCCGCCGACGTTCAGCAGCCCGACGTGCACCCAGTAGCGGGCCAACGGCGAGCAGTGGCAGTAGGCCTCGCTCTGCGCGATTTCGTTCTCGTGGTGGGGGAAGATCAGATCCCGCCCGCCGGCGTGAATGTCGATCTGCTGTCCCAGGGTCTCCCGTATCATCGTCGAGCACTCGATGTGCCACCCCGGCCGCCCGGGGCACCAGGGACTGTCCCAGGCCGGCTCTCCCGGCTTCGCCCTCTTCCACAGGGCAAAGTCCCGCGGGTCCCGCTTGTTCGGCTCCACCTCGACCCGAGCGCCGGCCATCACCCCCTCTTCGGTCCTCCCCGAGAGCTTGCCGTACCCGGGGAACTTCGCCACCTCGAAGTAGACGTTCCCCTCCACCTCGTAGCCGTAGCCCTCCGCCATCAGCTTCTGGACGAACTCGATAATGGCGGGGATCACCAGTGTGGCCTTCGGGTAGTCGTCGGCGTGCAGCACGTTGAGAGCATCCATCGCCTCGAAATAGGAGCGGGTGTACTTCTCCGCCACCTCCTGGGCCGGAATACCCTCTTTCTTGGACCGCGCGATTATCTTGTCGTCCACGTCGGTGAAGTTCTGGACGTGGTGCACCCGATAACCCCTGTACTCCAGATACCTGTGGATCACATCCGTGGATACGAACAGCCTCGCGTGCCCGATGTGGGGGTGAAACTTGGGGGTCATGCCGCAGACGTACATCTCCACCACGTCGCCCCGCGGCTTGAACTCCTCCTCGGTGCCCGTCAACGTATTGAACACTCTAAGAGCCACGCTGATCCTCCAGATTGTCCTCTTCCTGGCGGGCGAGCAGCACCACGGCCATGGCCGCTATGCCCTCGCCACGCCCGACGAAGCCCAGCCCCTCGTTGGTCGTGGCCTTTATCCCTACTTGACCCTCGGAGATGCCCAGCGCCTCGCCTATGGTTCTCCTCATGGACGGCAGGTAGGGCGCCAGCTTCGGGCGCTCCGCCAACACCGTCGAGTCGACGTTCACCACATGCCAGCCCGCCTGCTCCACCATCGACCGCACCGTCCTCAGCAGCTTGAGGCTGGAGGCGTTCCGGAACTGCTCGTCACCCGGCGGGAAATGGTGGCCGATGTCGGACAACCCCGCGGCCCCCAGCATGGCGTCCATCATCGCGTGGAGGAGGGCGTCGGCGTCCGAATGGCCCTCCAGGCCGAGGGGATGCTCCAGTCGCACCCCCCCCAGCATCAGGGGGCGCCCCTCTACCAGCCGGTGGGTATCGTACCCCATCCCGACCCGCATCTGCGCCGCCATGCTACGCCCCCCCTTCCACCAGAGCCCGGGCCACCACCACGTCCTCCGGGACGGTGAGCTTAAAGTTCCAGGGATCACCCGGCACGATCCTCACCCGCTCGCCCAGCAGCTCCACCACTGCCGAGTCGTCGGTGACCTCCCGGTCCAGCCGATCGTAGGCCCGACGGATCACCTCGGCCTTGAAGACCTGGGGCGTCTGCACGGCCCAGAGACCGGCCCGTTCCACGGTCTCGGTTACCCAGAGCTCCCCGGAGGCCCTCTTCACCGTGTCTCGCACCGCTACGGCCGGCACGGCGGCTCCGTCCCGTTCAGCCACCCGGTAGCAGGCCTCGATGAGGGCAGGACTCACCAGGGGCCGGGCCCCGTCGTGGATGGCCACCAACTCCGCCTCCCCCAGGGCATCCAGGCCGTTTCGGACGGAGTCCTGCCGCCGCTCCCCGCCCGCGCACACAAAAGCCGGGATACCCAGGTGGGCTGCCAACTCGCGTCCTCGCTCCACCCTCTCCCGGCTCACCACCAGCACCAGACGTTGCACCGAGGGAACCGCGGCGAAGGCCTTCAAGGAATAGGCTACCACCGGAAGGTCCCCCAACGGAAGCCAGACCTTGTCCTCGCCCATTCGGGTCCCGCGCCCGGCCGCCACCACGATCGCGCCCCGGGTCAAGGACTGAGGACTGAGCTCTGAGGAGTGCGGCGAGCCCCGGCCACTCGGCCCTGAGTCCTGGGTCCTCGGTCCCCGCATCTGTCTCCGCGCCCCCCCTGTCACCACGCCTAGTTCTGGTGCGGCGTCTTGGGGTGGGCGAAGATCATCCGCCCGGCCACGGTCTGCAGCACCCGGGTTACCACGATGTCCAGATCGGCGTTGATGTGCCGGCGCCCGTTCTCCACCACGACCATGGTGCCGTCGTCCAGGTAGGCAACCCCCTGTCCGAACTCCTTGCCCTCCTGGATGATCCGGACCACCATCTCCTCGCCGGGGAAAACCACCGACTTCACGGCGTTGGCCAGCTCGTTGATGTTCAGCACCTTCACGCCCTGCAGCTCGGCCACCCGGTTCAGGTTGTAATCGTTGGTGATGATGGCGCAGCGCAGGTTCTTCGCCAGCCGGACCAGCTTCCCATCGACGTCGGGGATGTTGTCGACGTCGGCGTCGGAGATCTCTATGGGCGCCACCGATTCCTTCTGCAGCTTGTTCAGCATCTCCAGGCCCCGCCGCCCCCGGTTTCGGCGAACGGCGTCCGGTGAATCGGCGATCTGCTGCAGCTCGGCCAGCACGAACCTCGGTATCACCATGGTTCCCGCGACGAAGCCGGTGTGGCCAATGTCGGCGATGCGCCCGTCGATGATCGCACTGGTGTCCACCAGCACCCGGCTGTGATCCTGCCCGCCCTTCCCTTTGCCGGCTTCTCTCGGCAGACCCAGCAGCTGGAACACCTCGCGCCGATGGGTCACCATGATAGTGGCACCGAAGTAGCCCAACACCAGACTGGCGACCATGGGGAGGAAACGACCGAGGTACAGAGGCAGCATGGACAGAGGCAGGGCGAGGAGCGCGCCGGTCAGCAGGCCTCCTACCAGACCTATGCCTCCGGCCACGACGTCCTGGGCCGGCATGTTGGTGACCCTAACCCTCGCCCAGTTGAAGGGTCGCGTGGTGACGTACGGGGTCAGCAGCAGCCCCATACCGAAGGTTGCAGCGGAGATGGTGAAGACGTACAACAGATAATTGCCGGATGAAGTATCAGCAAGGATGAGACCGAACTGCCAACCCACCATCGCCGCCACCACTGCGCCGACAAAGCGGATGGCCAACTCTATGCTCATTCTCCGTCTCCTCGTTTGTCCTATCACTAAGATCCTATTACGAAAATACCCCCCTCCAAAAGGAACAAAAAATGTACTTGTTGTGGGTCAAGTACATTACCCTTCGGCCACTATTGCTCTGAACGCATCACCCGTTCCCTCACAGCGGAACCGGAAAGGAGCGTCACGGGAGCAGCGAGTCCCCGATGAACCAGGCAAAGATGGTAGCACAGCTAAGCGTCATGTGTCAAAGACTGAATATTGCTGAAGATCTTACAGCGGGGGTTTCGAAGCCCGCCGATGTGGCCGAGAAAACAGAGGTAGGGGCGGTTCGCGAACCGCCCCTACCCCCTAAATGGCTATCCCGCCAGCAGGGCTAGAACAGCACCTCCGGCCATCACGGACCCGATCTGGCCCGCCGTGTTGGACCCCATAGCGTGCATGATCAAGAAGTTGTTGGAGTTGGCCTCGAGCCCCACCCGGTTCACTACCCTGGCGGACATGGGGAACGCAGAGATCCCTGAGGCCCCGATCAGAGGGTTGATCTTGCCCCGTGTGAGGATGCTGAGCGCTTTGCCGAAGCTGAGTCCGGCGACGGTGTCCAGCGCGAAGGCCACCAAACCCATACCGATGATCGCCAGCGTCTGCGGCTGGAGGAACTTATCCCCCACCATAGTCGAACCTATGGTCAGCCCCAGGAAGATGGTCACGATGTTGACCAGTTCGTTCTGGGCGGTATTGGAGAGCCGCTCGACCACTCCTGCCTCCCTCAGCAGGTTCCCGAACATCAGCATACCGATCAGAGGCGCCGACATGGGGGCGATCAGGCCGCATACCAGGGTGGTCACGATGGGGAAGAGGATCTTGGTGGTCTTGGAGACGGGCTTGTCGTTGGTGTAGGGCATCTCGATGGCCCGCTCCGACTCCGTCGTCAGCAGCCGCATAATGGGGGGCTGTATGATCGGCACCAGCGACATATAGGAGTAGGCCGCCACGGCGATGGGAGCCAGCAGGTGGGGCGCCAAAGCCGAGGCAACGTAGATGGAGGTCGGGCCATCGGCCGAGCCAATGATCCCGATGGAGGCGGCCTCGTTGATCTTGAAGCCCATCAGGGTAGCCAGCAGCAGGGTGCCGAAGATCCCGAACTGGGCCGCGGCCCCCAGGATCACAGTGTAGGGGCGCTCCAGCAGGGGACCGAAGTCGGTCATCGCACCCACCCCGATGAACACCAGCAGCGGGAACAGCTCGTTCTTGATCCCGCTGTCGTAGAGGAAAGTAAACAGCCCATCGGGGCCGGTCATCCCAGTGGCCGGAATGTTCGCCAGGATCGCCCCTGCCCCCATGGGCAGCAGCAGCACCGGCTCGTACTCCTTCGCTATAGCCAGGTAGATCAGGATTCCGCCCACCATGACCATGATCACCTGTTGAATGGTCAGGTTGGTGAAACCCCTCACCAAGGCCTCGGTGACGGTGGTATCAATCATAGTCTTTCACCTTCCAGCGCATCGGCGGCAAACCGCCTGCCTACTCCATCACGAAGAGCGTGGCGCCAAACCCAACGGTCTGACCTGGGGATACCAGCACTCCCTTGACAGTGCCGGCGCGCTGGGCCTTGATGCTGTTCCCCATCTTCATGGCTTCGATCACACACAACTCGTCGCCTTTGTTCACCCGGTCGCCCATCTGCACCGCTACCGAGAGGATCTTGCCGGGCAAGGGTGCCGTGATCTGCTCCCCCCCTGCCGGCACAGCGGGCGCGGGAGCGGGTGCCTGCCCAGCAGGGGCAGCAGGCGCAGGAGCCGCCGGGGGCGGGGCAGGAGCCGCGGAGATGGATGCAGCGGCTGCTGCCCGGGCGATCTCTATCTTCCGCTCCACCCCGTCGATCACCACCGACGCCGTCTTGTCGGTGACCTCTTTGACCTCGATGGTGTGAGATTGTCCGTTCACTACCACCTTCTTGACGTCCATCGGGTCTCGCTCTACCTGGAAGGTGGAGCCATTGAGCGTGACGGTAGCCGCGGAGCCGGCCCCCGGCTTAACCTCGGCATCGTACTGCTTCCCGTCGGCAGACATCTTGAGGATCGAAGGCGCCGGTGCGGCTTCGGCGGTTGCCGCCCCCACCGAAACCACCTCCTCAACCTCTTCCTCCACCACGTCGCCCGTGGCCAAGGTGATGAGAGAGGCGCCAAAGCCCACCGTCTGGCCCGCGGACACCGCCACCTCTTTGACGGTGCCGTCTCGTTGGGCCTTGATGCTGTTGCCCATCTTCATGGCTTCGATCACGCAGAGCTCGTCGCCCGCCTTCACGCTGTCGCCCGCCTGTACGGCTACCGACAGGATCTTGCCAGGAAGAGGTGCCGTGATCCGCTCCATTGCCCCGGAGACCACCCTCTTCCTCTTCACGACCCGAGTGGCCGTCGGCACGGCTGCGGGAGCCGTTTTCTCTCGGGTGATCTGGACCGTCTGGGCCACGCCGTCGATAACCACCGAGGCCGTCGCGTCGCCGACCTCTCTTACTTCGAGGGTGTGCGCCTTCCCGTTGACCACCACGGACTTGACGTCCGCCTTGTCCCGCTCCACACGGAAGGAGGCGCCATCCATCACCACGGTCGCCCCGCCGGAGGTCACGTCTCGCAACTCCGCGCGGTATTGCTGGCCACCGAAGGAGAGGTTCATGACCAGCGGGGCCGAAGCCACAGCCCCGGCCGGTGCTGCGGCCGTGGCCGGCGCCGCGGGAGCCGGCTCGGCCTTCAGCGCCGCTGCGTGGTTCGGTGCCTCCAGAATACTCTTGCCCGTGGCCACAGAGAAAAGCTTGCTGAGTATCATGATACTGAACATCAGGACCAGCAAAGCCAGGAAGACGATGCCAAGGCCATAAATCGTCACGTTCAGGGCTACTAAGAAGTCCAATTCTTGTTCCTCCACGACGAGAACGTCGTCTGGTGCTCGAGCCTTACGCGAAGCTAGAGACCGCCGGAGCGGGGATCCCCGCTCCGGCACCGAGACGCGAACGGCGGCGGTCGCTTACCTGGATCCGACCACCGCCGCTATCGCCGCCAACTGCTCTACGGTGAGCCCTTCGTCCTTCTTGCCGCGCTTAGCCAGGAACTCCTTGGCTACCTGCGGGAAGAGAACGTAGGAGATGACGTCTTCCTCGTTCTTGGCTAGTTCGCCGGCCTCCGCTCTTGCCTTGTCGAACTCGGGCTCCAGCAGATCCGCCGGCCGGCATTCGATGGCCTCCTCGCCGGCCAGCACCAGCTTCTTGACCTCTGGATCGATGGGAGCAGGCGTCTTCCCGTACATCCCCTTGACGACGTTCTTCACCTCTTTGGGGACCATCTTGTACCGCTCGCCCAGCAGGACGTTCAGCACCGCCTGGGTGCCGACGATTTGGCTGGAAGGCGTTACCAGCGGGGGATAGCCCAGCTCGGCCCGAACCCGGGGCACCTCTTTCAGCACGTCGGCCAGCTTCTCCTCTTGCCCCTGCTCCCGAAGCTGATTCACCAGGTTGGAGATCATGCCGCCCGGTATCTGGAACTGGAGAACGTCGGTATCCACACCGAAGGCACCCATCTCGAACTGGGCGTACCTCTTCCGCACCTTGGCGAAGTACTTGCCGATCTCCGACAGCTTGCCGATCTCCAGGCCGGTGGCCCGCTCGGTGCAGGCCAGCGACGCCACGATGGTCTCGGTCGGCGGCTGCGACGTGCCGAGCGACATGCTGGAGATGGCGCAGTCCACCAGATCGATCCCAGCCTCTGCCGCCTTGAAGTAGGCCATTGAGGCCATGCCGCTGGTGTAGTGGCAGTGGAGGGAGATGGGCACGTCCGTCTCCGCCTTCAGCCGCGACACCAGCTCGTAGGCATCGCAAGGGGAGATCAGGCCGGCCATATCCTTGAAGCAGATGGAGTCGGCACCGATCTGCAGCAACTCCTTCGCCATCTGCACGAAGCCCCCATTGCTGTGCACGGGACTCAGGGTGTAGCAGACGGTTGCCTGAACGTGGCCGCCATACTTCTTCACCGCCCGCATGGCGGGTTCCATGTTGCGGATGTCGTTCAGGGCATCAAAGATCCTGAACACGTCCATGCCGTTGTCCACGGCCCTGGCGACGAACCGCTCGACGATGTCGTCGGCGTAGTGGCGATAGCCGACGATGTTCTGCCCGCGCAACAGCATCTGGAGACGGCTCTTCGGCATCCGCTTCCGCATCACCCGGAGCCGCTCCCATGGATCCTCGTTCAGGAAACGCATGCAGGAGTCGAAGGTCGCACCGCCCCACACCTCGAGGGACCAGTACCCGATCTCGTCCAGCATCTCCATGGCCGGGATCATGTCCTCGATCTTCATGCGGGTGGCCAGGAGCGACTGGTGGCTGTCTCGAAGGACGGTTTCAGTGATGCCAAGGGGCTTGGTCTGAACCTGGGCCATGTCCTCCCTCCCTCTACGCGGCGGCGTCCTAGCCGCCAGCAGTCATGGATTTGGGGACTTCCAAGGAAGACGCAAAAAGGTTGCGTCTGTGGACAAGGGACTCAGCGGCATACCGAAGAGAGTCTGAGAGACAGGCAGAGAAAGCGACATCACCGCCCCCGATGCGGACTTCGGCTCGACGCTGAGCGTGGCAAGAGTGTAGATCAAGGCTATAGCATAGTCAACAAAACGGCACTTTCAGCCGCCCATCTGGTCATCCCATAGCCTGATCGATGGCTTCTTCCAGGCTTCGTGCCGTCAGCAGTTGGAGCTCGGGGATGCGAGGCAGCCGGGCCGACTGGGGCACCAGGCAGCGCTTGAAGCCCAGCTTCGCCGCTTCCTTGAGCCGCTGCTCCAGGTGGCCGACGCCCCTGACCTCTCCCGAGAGACCGATTTCGCCGACCACCGCCAGTTCCGGATCTATCGGGCTATCCTTGAGGCTCGAAACGATGGCCAGGGCCACCCCCAGGTCGGCGGCCGGCTCTTCGATCCGAAGGCCGCCCACCACGTTCACGTACACGTCCTGATCGTACAGCTTCAGACCCAGCCTCTTGCTGAGGACCGCCGCGAGCAGCAGCACCCTGCCCAACTCCACCCCGTTGGCCGTCCGCCGGGGCATGTGGGAGGGCGAGAAGCTGGTGAGGGCCTGGATCTCCGCCAGCAGGGGCCGGGTACCCTCCACGGTGACCACCACCGTCGACCCGCTGCGCATCAGCGTCCGATCGGCCAGGAAGGCTATCGATGGGTTGAGGACCTCCAGCATCCCCTCCTCGTGCATCTCGAAGACGCCCACCTCGTGGGTGGAGCCGAAGCGGTTCTTGACGCTGCGCAGCAGCCGGTAGGCGTGGTAGCGCTCGCCCTCCAGGTAAAGGACGGCGTCGACCATGTGCTCCAGCAGCTTTGGGCCGGCTATCGCCCCCTCCTTGGTGACGTGCCCCACCAGGAAGACCGGCACCCCGCTGCCCTTGGCCAGTTGGAGCAGACGGGCCGTGCATTCCCGCAGCTGGTTGACGCTGCCGGCGGAGGAGGGAAGATCTTCTACGAAAACGCTCTGGATCGAGTCGATCACCACCAGGGCTGGAGAGAGCTGGCCCACCTGCTCGACGATGCGGTCCAGGTTGCCCTCCGAGAGGAGGAAGAGGCTGGCATTCCGCAAGCCCAGCCTGTCCGCCCGCATCTTCACCTGCTGGACCGACTCCTCGCCGGAGACGTACAACACCGTCCCCAGCTGCTCGGCCATGGCGGCGGTGAGCTGCAGCAGGAGGGTAGACTTCCCGATGCCGGGATCTCCCCCCACCAGCACCAGGGAGCCCGGCACGATGCCGCCACCCAGCACCCGATCCAGCTCCCCGATGGGAACCCTGATCCGGTCCATCCCCTGGATGGGCACCTCTTGCAGGGAGACGGGGGATGCGCTGGCCCTGGAGGCGATGGACCTGGAGGTGGAGGCGGGCTCCGTCATCTCCACCAGGGTGTTCCACTCCCCGCACTCCGGGCAGCGTCCCATCCACTTCAGGCTCTCCGCGCCACAACGGTCGCAGACGAACTTGGTTCGGTTCTTCGGCATGAGGGTTCCTCGGGGGTAAGCCAATCTGACGCAGGGTTCGGAGCTCCTGCTCGTCATGGGCCAGGTCGTGGGGGCGCAGCTGAGCGTGCGCCCTGGACCGAGGGCAGACACGGGTCCGCCTCCACCAGGATTCGGGTGATCTCTACTGCGAAACGAGCCGCCAGAGTTGCCGGCCCCCGCAACGTGTCGTGGGGTAGAGGTTTCCCGCCCAGATACAGGTAAGGGCGAGTCCAAGACTCGCCCCTACAGTTTACGCCTGGCTCTCCACCAGAGCCTTGGCCTTCGGCTCGTACACCAGCTCGCCGTCGCGGATGTCCACCACCACCGCCTCGCCGCGCTGGAACTTCCCGTTCAACAGCCCCTCGGCCAGGGTGTCCTCCACCAGGTTCTGGATGGTCCGCCGCAGTGGCCGAGCGCCGAACTTCGGGTCGAAGCCCTTCTCCACCAGGTAGTCCTTGGCGGCGTCGGTGACTTCCAGGGCGATCTGCTGCTCGGTCAGAGCGCCCCGCACCCTGCTCAGCATCAGGTCGACGATCTTCCGGATCTCCATCAGGGTCAGCGACCGGAACACCACCGTGGCATCGATCCGGTTCAGGAACTCGGGCCGGAAGAGGTTCTTCATCTCCCCCAGCACCTTGTCCTTCATCCGATCGTAGGCGTGCTCGGCGGTCTTCAGCTCGTCCTGGGTCACCGCGAAGCCCAGCGTCGAGTCCCGGCGCAGCAGGTCGGCACCCACGTTGGAGGTCATGATCAAGATCGTGTTCCGGAAGTCCACCTTCCGGCCCTTGGCATCCGTCAGGTGCCCGTCATCCATGATCTGAAGCAGGATGTTGAACACCTCGGGGTGGGCCTTCTCGATCTCATCCAGCAGAACCACCGAGTAGGGCTTTCGCCGCACGGCCTCGGTGAGCTGCCCGCCCTCCTCGTAGCCGATGTAGCCGGGAGGTGCGCCGACGAGACGGGCCACGGAGTGACGCTCCATGAACTCCGACATGTCGATGCGCACCATGGCCTCTTCGCTGCCGAACATGAACTCCGCCAGCGCCCGCACCAACTCCGTCTTGCCCACGCCCGTGGGGCCAAGGAAGATGAAGGAGCCGATGGGCCGCCTGGGATCCTTGAGGCCGGCCCGTGCCCTTCTCACCGCCTTGGAGACCACGGAGATGGGCTCTTCCTGCCCGATGATCCGCTTGTGGATCTCCTCTTCCATGCGCAGCAGCCGAGCCGTCTCCTCCTCGGCGATCCGCATCACCGGGATGCCGGTCCACATGGAGACCACCTGAGCGATGTCCTCCACGCCGACCACCGGCTTCTCGGCGGCCTGCTGCTCGTGCCAGCCGGATTCCAGATTGTCGATCTTCGCCCGCAGCTTCGCCTCGCGGTCTCTCAGCTCCGCCGCCAGCTCGTACTGCTGGGCGTTGATGGCCGACTCCTTCTCCGTCTGGATCGACTCCAGGCTCTGGATCGCCTCCTTCAAAGTGGGGGGCGATGCCGCTCGCTGCAGCCGAACCCTCGAAGAGGCCTCGTCCACCAGGTCGATCGCCTTGTCCGGCAGGAACCGGTCGGTGATGAACCGGCTGGCCAACTCCGCCGCGGCCAGGAGTGACTCGTCCGATATGATCAGCTTGTGATGCTGCTCGTAGCGCTCCTTGATCCCGCGCAGGATCTCCACGGTCTCCTCGACCGTGGGCTCCTCCACGATGATCGGCTGGAAGCGCCGCTCCAGGGCGGCATCCCGCTCGATGTACTTGCGGTACTCGTCCAGGGTAGTGGCACCGATGGTCTGCAGCTCGCCTCGGGAGAGGGATGGCTTCAGAATGTTGGCCGCGTCCACAGCCCCCTCGGCGGCGCCGGCGCCCACCAGGGTGTGCAGCTCGTCGATGAACAGCACGCAGTTGCCGCTGCCCTTGACTTCCTCGATGATCTTCTTCAGCCGCTCCTCGAACTCGCCCCGGTACTTGGTACCTGCCACCAGGGAACCGATGTCCAGGGTTAGCAGCCGCTTGCCCAGAAGGGTCTCAGGAACGTCGCCGCTGGCGATCCGCTGGGCCAACCCCTCCACGATAGCCGTCTTGCCGACGCCCGGCTCTCCAATCAGCGCAGGGTTGTTCTTGGTGCGCCGGGAGAGGATCTGGATCACCCTCTCGATCTCCCGGGCCCTGCCGATCACAGGGTCCAGCTTGCCCGCCCGAGCCGCGGCCGTCAGGTCCATGCCCATCTGGTCGATGACCGGCGTCCGGCTGGTCTGCTTGGACTCTTGCTGAGAGTAGGGCTGGCTCTGGTTCAGCACGTGGATGATCTGGTTGCGAACCTTGTCCAGGCTGACGCCCAGGCTCTCCAGCACACCCGCTGCGATCCCCTCGCCCTCGCGGACGAGGCCCAACAGCAGGTGCTCGGTGCCGATGTAGTGGTGGTTCAGCCGCCGCGCCTCGTCGACGGCCAGCTCAATCACCTTCTTGGCTCTAGGAGTGAGGCCGATGTCCCCGGTTACGGTCCGATCGCCCCGCCCGATGATGAACTCGACGGCACTCCGAACCTTGTTCAGATCGACGCCGAGGTTCGCCAGAACCTTAGCAGCGACCCCGTCCCCCTCGCGTACCAAACCCAGGAGGAGGTGCTCGGTGCCAATGTAGTTATGGTTAAAGCGCTGGGCCTCTTCCTGAGCCAGGGTGAGTACCTTCCGCGCCCGTTCAGTGAACTTGTCAAAACGATCGCTGCTGCTGCTCATGCCAGTACTCCAAGGGAAAAGTGCCTCTACCCGCCCAGCACCAGTGGTGCGGCCTCGCCTGCGGGTTCCTCCGGATTGGGCTTCTCCGCCGGCTCGGTATCCGCGTTGGCCCCCTCGCGACTGGGTCGCTCCTGGGCCAGGTCCTGGGTGTCAGCACCCTCACTGCCGCCTGCGTCTTCCTGCACGACGGTGGAGGGCACTTTGTGTGCCATCCCGCCGGTTTCCTCCTCGGTGGGAGCGGCACTCTCAGGCTGCACGGCCTCCGCCGCACCTTCGGTTTCCGCCGCCTCTTCCCTCGCCTGCTTCAGGCTGAGCCCCAGCCGATGGCGGGCAGCATCGATCCGAATGATCCTGAGCTGAACCTCGTCGCCCTCCTTCACCACACCCTTCGGATGAGCTATGCGATCGTCGCTCAGCTCCGAGATGTGGATCAGCCCCTCGACGCCCTCCTCGATGCGAGCAAAGGCGCCAAAAGAGGCCAGCTTGGTGATCCGCCCCATGACGACCTCGCCCACGTGGTAGCGGTCCGCTACCCCCGTCCAGGGTTCGGGCTGCAATCGCTTGAGGCTGAGGGCGATCTTCTTATTCTCACGGTCGACGCCAACGACCACGGCATCGACCTCCTGTCCAACCTTCAGCAGCTGGGAAGGGTGGCTTACCTGGCCCCAGGACAGCTCGGACAGGTGCACCAGACCATCGGCACCCCCTAGGTCGATGAAGGCGCCGAAATCGCAGAGGCTGCTGACCCGACCGTGCCGGATCTCGCCCTCCTTCAGCTCGGACAGCAACCGCTCCTTCTGGATGGCCCGCCTCTCCTGGACCGCGGCCCGCTCCGAGAGGATCAACCGATTTCGGCGGCGGTTGATCTCGATCACCTTTAGGAACATCCTCCGGCCCCTCATGGCCTTGAGGCGCTCCTCGACAGACTCCTCGGTTCCCGACAGGGACCGGAGATCCACTATCTGAGACAGCGGTACGAAACCCCGCACGCCGTCGACGTTTGCGATCAGACCACCCTTGTTGTACTCGATGATCTCCGCTTCGATGATCTGGCCGTCCTCGAACTGCTTCTGAGCTACCCTCCAGCCCTTTTCTGCCTGGGCCCTGTTGAGGGAAAGCACCACGTGGCCATCCTGGTTCTCAGGCTGCAGCACGTACACCAGGATCGCATCGCCCACGTGAAGCGTCTCCGTGGGGTTGCCGTGGACATCACGCATTTCGTGGGTGGGGATCACACCTTCGGACTTGGAGCCGATGTCCACCAGCACCTCGTCCTTGTCGATGCGCACGACCACCCCTTCGATGATGTCGCCTCGTTTGAGGGTTCGGTATTCGTGGCCGTGTGCCTCAAGCAGGTCCTGCATGCCCTCGGCGGCCTGCGTAGCCTCTGGACTGCTGCTGACCATCTCCACCGACCTTACTTCCTCTTCCATCCTCCCCCCCCCCGCGGATAGTCGTCTCCAAATTATACGGCAACCCCTATCAAAAAGCAAAAGGGGAGTCCAAGATTTGACTCCCCACTAAGCCTTAGCGTAAAGGGGCGGCTTCCGGATGAAAACGGCTCTATCCCCTCTCCCAAAGGGAGAGGGTCGGCTTCTACCATCTCCCAGAGGGAGAGGGTCGCCTTCTGGCCTCTCCCAAACGGAGAGGGTCAGGGTGAGGGCGCCTTCCCTCTCCCTCTGGGAGAGGGTCAGGGTGAGGGCTGTTTGGTCGGCACCGTCTCAGCCCTCACCCGCCCGGGGCTAAACCGGACTTCTGCCCTCCAGGGCTCGAGCCAGGGTGAGCTCGTCGGCGTACTCCAGGTCCCCGCCGGCAGGTAGCCCCCTGGCCAGGCGGGTGATCCTGACCCCCACCGGCGCCAGCACCCTCGACAGGTAGGCTGCCGTAACGTCCCCCTCGGTGTTGGGATTGGTCGCGATGATCACCTCGCCCACAGGCCCGGCCTTCACCCGGTTCACCAGCTCGGCGATACGGAGCTTCTCCGGGCCGATGCCATCGATGGGCGAGATGGCGCCGTGCAGCACGTGATAGTGCCCCTTGTACTCTCGGGTGCGCTCCAGCGCCAGCACGTCCAGCGGCTCCTCCACCACACAGATGACGCTGCCGTCCCGGGTCTCGTCGGCGCACACGCCGCAGATCGGAGCCTCCGATATGTTGAAGCAGGTGGTGCAGAAGCCCACCTTCTCTTTCATCCAGAGGATCGCCTCGGCCAGGCCGTCCGCCTCCTCCTTGGATGAGCGAAGCAGGTAGAAGGTAAGCCGCTGAGCCGTCTTCGGCCCAATCCCGGGCAGCTTGGCGAACTCTTCGATCAGCCTGGCAACAGGTTCCGCAACAGGTAGCATGGGAACGTCCTTACATCAGACCAGGAATCTTCATCCCGCCGGTGACCGCCCCGAGCCGCTTGCTAGCCAGCTCGTGGGACTTGTTGACCGCCTCGTTGACGGCCGCCGCCACCAGATCCTGCAGCATCTCCACGTCCTCGGGATCCACCACCTCGGGATCGATGGTCACTGCCTGGACCTTCTGGTGGCCCGACATCACGATCTTCACCGCACCGCCGCCGGCCGTGCCCTCTACGGTCTCGTTGCCCAACTCCTCCTGAGCTTTGAGCAGTCGCTCCTGCATCTGCTGAAGAAGTCGCATGTTCTGCATCTCTCTCCACCCTCTCTGCTAGTCGGAAATCGGTTCGACCCGGGAGAGCTTGAAGCCGAACTCCCGCATTGCGGTGTCCACCACGGCGTCCCGCTCCGGCGAGGTGACCTGATTAAGCTTAACACCATACTTGAACTGGACGGTAATCTTGCGGCCGAAGAGCCCGCTCAGGCTCTCCTCCAGCTTCACACCAACCCCCAGCCGCTCCACCCTCTCACGCCAGCTCGGCTTCTCGAATCCCAGGACGACCGCATCCCCCGAGACCTGCAGGGGGCGGCATCCCGCCAGCACCAGTGCGGCCGAGCCACCAAGCCCCTTCACGATGGCAGTCCACTCCTCGCGGAGAGCTGCAAGCCCGAGCTGCTGCGGCCCCCTGGGCTCCTCGAGATGAGTCCCGGGCTCCTCTGCCATCCCGGCATCAGCATCCCCGCTGCCCTCCATGCCGGCGGATGGGGCCGCTTCTGCCGCGGCTTCCCCGGCCGCGGCAGCCGCCGAGGCGTCGGATCTCCCCACCCGTGTTGCCGCGGGCTCGACCTGTGGCCCAGCAGTGATGCTCGGGGCGGCGGCCGGCCCCTGTGCCGGCATGCCGGCAGACTCGCGAGGGGCGGGTCGAGCCTCGCCTTGGTCGGCGGCACCCATCACCGCCTCCATGAAAGCGATCTCCAGGTGCAGCTGGTTGAAGGGCTCCTGCCTCATCCGGCCCTCCATGTCGCCGAAAGTCCGAATAGCCGCCAGCAGCGACTGATATCCCCAGCCAGCGGCCTCGGAGCGGAGTCGAGCCAGCTCCTCGGGACGGAACTCCCGCACCAGGCTGGTATCGGCACCGCTCTTCGCCACCATCAGGGCCCGCAAGTAGTCCACCAGCTCCCGAGAGAAGTGCCGCAGATCCGATCCCGTCGAGGCAGCCTGGTCGATCAGCCTGAAGCCTCGGGCCACATCACCCCCGCGGAGGGCCTCGGCGAACTCCTGCAGGGCCTCCTCTCCCGTCAGCCCCAACACCTCTCGAGCCGCGTCCAGCCCGATGTCGTCGACGCAGTAGGCCACCAACTGGTCCAGAAGGCTCTCTGCGTCCCGCAGACTTCCTCGAGCCATGCGGCCCACCCGGTCCAGCACCCCCGGCTCCACCTTCAACCCTTCCCTCTCGCAGATCATCGATAGCTGCTCCGCGATGGCCTGCAGCGGTATCCGGCGGAAATCGAACCGCTGGCACCGAGAGGAGATGGTGGGGAGGATCTTGTGGGCCTCGGTGGTCGCGAGGATCAGGATGGCGTGCCCCGGAGGCTCTTCCAGGGTCTTCAACAGGGCGTTGGAGGCCTCGGAGGTGAGCATGTGGGCCTCGTCGATTATGTAGACCTTGTACCGTGCCTCCGCCGGGGAGAACTTGATCTTCTCCCGCAGCTCCCGGGCATCGTCGATGCCTCGGTTGGAGGCAGCGTCGATCTCGATCAGGTCGATGGCCCGGCCCTCGTTCACGGTGACGCAGGAGGCGCAGCGATTGCAGGGCTCTCCAGCCTGGGGATCCAGGCAGTTTACCGCTTTGGCGAGGATCCGCGCCGTGCTGGTCTTGCCGGTGCCCCGGGGACCGCAGAAGAGATAGGCGTGCACGATCTTCCCGCCGGCGACGGCATTCTTCAGCGTTCGGGTCACGTGATCCTGTGCGACCACTTCCGAGAAGCTGCGAGAACGCCAGCGGTGGTAGAGGGATCGGGCGTCGCTTTGGGGTTGATGGGCCATGTACCAGCTTTCAGCTATCAGCATTCAGCTGTCAGCCGCCAAGCCGATGGCCAACCGCTGACGGCTGATAGCTGGTGGCTATTATACCTGACCCTGGGCCTGCTCTTCTAGCAACTTGGCCGCTCGGACCTGGTTGAAGATACCGCAGGGGCAGTAGAGGGCGAGCTCCCTCGCCGCCTTCTCCGGGCTCTTCCGGCCCTTCCGAACCAACTCCACCTGCCTCTGCACGAACTGGGGGGAGACTTGATGGTGGCCGCACATGGTGGTCACCGCCAGCACCTCCTCCGAGGGCAGCAGCTCCTTCTTCCCCCACACCCCCAG
>DAHVXI010000050.1:0-26040 GCA_027356795.1 Chloroflexota bacterium
AGGCCACAGCTCCGCCAGGTTCTGCCGGGCCAGCCGGTAGAGGGCCGAGGAGTAGGCCTGCGGGTTCCGGCTGAGCCGGGCAGCGAAGGCGTCGGCCTGGGCCTCGTGGTGCCTGGAAAGGGCGTTGGCGGCGGGCATCACGACCAGGGACGCCACCTCCCCCAGCAGGGCCAGCAGGGGAAAGTTTGCCAGCAGCGAGACATCCCCGAGCCCGCCCTGCAGGAAGGCCGGCCTCACCCCCCATTGGAGGAAGAAAAGTCCGACCCAGATGCCGGCCACCTCCATCAGCAGCCCCTTCCAGATGTCCCCGTGGACGTGGTGCCCCAGTTCGTGGGCAACCACCGTCTCCACCTCGTCGGGGGTGAACTGCTGAAGCATGGTGTCTCCCAGCAGCACCCGCCGGGTCCGGCCGATCCCGGTCAGCGCCGCGTTGGCGGCCACGGTCCGCCGGCTCATGTCGATGGTGCACACCTTGGAGACGTGGGCACCCGCCCGGTCGGCCAGGGCCTCGATCCGCCCTGCCAGCTCTCGATCCTCCAGGGGCGAGGCCTTGTAGAAGATCGGCAGCAGCAGCACGGGCGCGACGAAGGTGAGAAGCAGGGCTATCAGGCTGAGGGCGACGGCCAGGACCCACCACCAGCTGTTGGGCAGGGCATAGATCGACAGGTAGAAGGCCTCCAGTCCTGCCAGGAAGAAGAGGGTCCCCAAGAGGGTCGACTTACCCCAGTCCTCCAACCAGCCGGACGGGCTCTGCCGCGACAGGCCGAAGCGGTGCTGAAGGCGAAATCCCCCGTACCAGGAGAAGGGGAGGAACAGCAGGGCGGCGATCAGCTGGTAGGCCAGCAGGAACAGCAGCACCAGCAGCCACCGCTGGGATAGGAAGGAGGCAAAGCTCCCCTCCAGGGCCGCTGCCCCTCCGAGATACCAGAAAAGGAAGGGGAAGAGCAGTCCAACCACCGTCTGCACCCCGTACAGCCTCAGCCTCGCACGGCTGAAGTCTCTGGCAGTCCGCTGCCAGTCGCCCTCGCTTTCCGGCAGGGCCTCTCGACCCTCCGCCTTCTTGTGTGGTATTGTGGGTTCACTCATTTTGGGCTCCTATACACACGGGCTATCGGATATGAAAGCAAGCTGCGTGCTGGGTTTAGCATTCATTTAACCACCGGCCAATCCTTCTTTAACAGGCCGGTCTTACACTGGTTGCTACTGGTACAAGAAGGCCCGGTGGCCCTTCCCAAGCTCCACAGGAGGAAAGTGAGACCATGAAGGTCGCCATTCCCCTCAGCAAACCTCTCGGCTGGCTCGGCTCCCGCCCCAGGAGACTCTCTCGGAAGCAGATCGCCGTTCTGGCGGCGGCCGGGCTGCTCTCGGTCCTCGCCGGCTATACTGGTTATGAGCGTACCACAGCCGGCGCTCGTACGGCACCCGCCCTGCAGACGTCGCCCGTCCGGATGGGCTCCCTGGTCTCGACGGTGAGCGCCACCGGCAGTGTGGTAGCCGCCCGACAGGCAAAGCTGGGCTTCGGAGCCTCCGGGAAGCTGGCGGAGTTGAACGTGGCCGTCGGGGATGCCGTCAAGGCCGGGCAGCAGATGGCCAAGCTGGATCAGCAGGCGCTGCAGCTGAAGGTAGCCCAGAACGAATCGTCCCTGCGGGTTAACCAGGCCAAGCTGCAGGATCTGAAGAACGGGGCCACCGCCGATGAGATCGCCGCCGCCAGGAGTTCCGTGGATCAGGCCAAGGCCAACCTGGCTTCCGTTCAGGCCAAGCTGGAGCAGGTGAAGGCGGGCCCCTCCGCAGCGGATCTGGCCGCGGCCCAGAGCAGCCACGACTCCGCCAAGGCGTCGCTCGCCTCAGCCGAGGCCAAGCTGGCAACCCTGAAGGCGGGGCCCACCGCCTCCGACTTGGCCGCAGCACAGGCCGGTGTCGACCAGGCCAGGGCCAATCTGGCCTCCGCGCAGGCCAAGTTGGAAGTGGTCAAGGCTGGCCCCACCGGCTCCGACGTCGCCAACGCCCAGAGCGCCGTCAACTCGGCCAAGTCCAAGCTCACCTCCACCGAGGACGACCTGGAGAAGGCTAAGAACGACAGGCTGTCGGAGACGGGCTATACCAGCGTGTCCGCCGCCCAGCAGGCCTACGACGCCGCAAAGTCCACGTACGAGGCGAAGGTCGACGACCTGAACAAGCTGATGGCTGGGCCCACCACCGCCGATCTCCAGTCCGCCCAGGCAACCTTCGACCAGGCCAGGGCCAGTTTGGCCAGCGCCCAGAGCAAGTTGGACCAGTTGAAGCCCACCGAAGCCGATCTCCAGTCCGCCCAGGCCTCCGTCGACCAGGCCAGGGCCAGTCTGGCCGGCGCTCAGAGCAAGCTGGACCAGTTGAAGCCCACAGACATCGATCTCCAGTCCGCCCAGGCCTCCGTCGACCAGGCTAAGGCCGGCTTGGCTAACGCTCAGATCCAACTGAGCCTCAAGGTTAACCCCCCCAAGGCACTCGATCTGATCACGGCCGAGGAGCAGGTGAAGCAGTCGGAGATCGCCCTGCAGCAGTCGAAGATGGATCTCCAGCAATCCGCGTTGACGGCACCCTTCGAGGGCGTCGTCGCCACCATCACCGGCAACGTGGGCGAGCAGGTGAGCGGCGCTGTGATCACCCTGGTGGACACCAAGTCGGCCCGCATCGACGCCACGGTGGACGAGAGCGACGTGTCCAAGCTGGCCGTCGGCCAGCCCGTGTCCGTCACCTTCGATGCGCTCCCCGACAAGCGGCTTCAAGGCAAGGTGATCGCCGTGGCCCCTGCTGGCACCACCACCCAGGGTGTGGTGAGCTATCTGCTCTCCGTCGGCATCGACCCCCAGGGCCAGACCCTGCCGACCGGCATGAGCTCCACCCTCAGCATCGAGACGGACCGGAAGGACAACGTCCTATTGGTTCCGAACCGAGCCGTCCGAATCCAGGGGCGGGCCAAGGTGGTGGAGGTGATCGCCGGCAAGAAGACCGAGATGAAGACCGTCCAAACCGGGGCCTCCAACGACCAGTCCACCGAGATAACCTCCGGCCTGGAGGCAGGAGAGGAGGTGGTGATCCCCAGCACCACCATCCGAAGCACCATGAGCGGCAACGGCAGAGGCGGCCCGGTGATGATCCGATAATGGGTGATGGTCCGATGATAGATGTAGAGACGCGACATGTCGCGTCTCCAGACATGTCGCGTCTCTGCAGGGTGGCAGCATGATCCAGGTCAGCCAGCTGACGAAGATATATCGAATGGGCGACGTCGAGGTCCATGCCCTCCGCGGGGTCGATCTGGAGATCGCCGACGGGGAGTTGGTGGCCATCATGGGCCCCTCCGGCTCCGGCAAGTCTACCCTCATGAACCTCCTCGGCTGCCTCGACCAGCCCACCACCGGCAGCTACCTCCTGGACGGGGTCGACGTCGGCAGCCTCACCGACGACCAGCTGGCCGAGATCCGCAACCAGAAGGTGGGCTTCGTCTTCCAGAGCTTCAACCTGCTCCCCCGCCGCACTGCCCTCGAGCAGGTGGAGCTTCCGCTGCTCTACTGCAAAGCCAACCACCGGCGGCAACGGGCCGAGGAGGCGCTGGCGGCGGTGGGGCTGGCCGATCGAATGCAGCACAAGCCGACGGAGATGTCGGGCGGCCAGCAGCAGAGGGTGGCCATCGCACGTGCCCTCGTCACCAACCCTTCCTTGATCCTGGCCGACGAGCCCACCGGCAATCTGGACACCAAAGCAAGTCAGGAGATCATGTCGATCTTCCTGGGGCTCAACCAGGAGAAGGGCATCAGCGTGGTGTTCGTGACCCACGAGCCCGACATCGCCGCCTACACCCGCCGGATCGTCCACATCCGGGACGGCGTGGTCAGCTCGGACGAACGCCGCCAACCGGACGGGGAGAGGGGGAGACCGAATGAACGTCAGTGAGAGCCTCCGGGTCGCCCTGGGCAGCCTGGTGGCCAACAAGATGCGCTCCGCTCTGACGATGCTGGGGATCATCATCGGGGTGGGGGCGGTGATCGCCCTCATGTCGGTGGGCAGAGGGGCGCAGGCCACGGTGACCCAGCAGATCCGCTCCATGGGCACCAACCTGCTCTTCATCATGCCTGGAGCAGCCAGGGGAGAGGGGGGTGCCCGGCTGGGCTCCGGCACGGCCCCCACCCTCACCTACGAGGACGCCATGGCCATCGGGGAGCCGGGGGCAATACCCGAGGTGGCAGCGGCCGCGCCGGAGATGATCAGCTTTGCCCAGGTCATAGCCGGCAGCAACAACGTCAACAGCCGCGTCACCGGGATCACGCCGGAGTACGAAAACGTACGGAACTTCCACACGGCGGAGGGATCCTTCATCACGAAACAGCAGGTCGACGCCAGGTCCACCGTGGCGATCCTGGGCAGCAACGTGGCGAGCTCTCTCTTCCCGGATCAGAGCCCGATCGACCAGCAGGTCAGCCTCGGCTTTGGCAACCGGAGGCTCCGCTTCCGGGTGGTCGGTGTGCTGGAATCCAAGGGTGCGCAGGCCATGGGCAACCAGGACGACATGATCCTCATCCCGATCACGACCCTCCAGTCGCGGGTGATGGCCCAGCGTACGGTCCGGGGCGGCCACAACGTCTCCAGCATCAACGTGCAGTTGGTCAGCGAGGACCCGGAGGTGATGAGCGCGGCCGTCCAGAATATCGGCGACCTGCTGCGGCAGCGCCACCACGCCGCCCAGGACGACTTCACCATCATGAGTCAGGAGGACATGCTGGCCACCGCCAACCAGATCATGGGGGTGATGACCATGCTGCTGGGCTCCGTCGCGGGGATCTCCCTGGTGGTGGGCGGCATCGGCATCATGAACATCATGCTGGTCTCGGTGACGGAGCGGACCCGGGAGATCGGGATCCGCAAGGCGGTGGGGGCCAAGCGCCGGGACATCCTGGTGCAGTTCCTGGTGGAGTCGGTGGTTGTGAGCGTGGTGGGGGGAGCCGTGGGGATCCTGCTGGGGTCGGGTCTCTCGAGTCTACTGGGGAGCCTGGACTTCGGGGGCCAGAAGATGCAGACCGTGGTGTCTGCCGACGCCATCCTGCTGGCCTTCGGCGTCTCCAGCGCCATCGGGGTCTTCTTCGGGATCTACCCGGCCAGCCGCGCGGCCCGCCTCAACCCCATCGAAGCCCTGCGGTACGAGTAGAGACGGCCGGGACCAACCCCCTTCCCCATGGATGAAGTGGACTCATTCCCCCCGGAGCAGATGCTTCCCGTTCACAGGGAGAACATGGGGCCGATGACGTGCCACATGATGCCGGCCCAGAAGTGAACGCCGATGGCCGCCACCAGGCCCTCTTTGACGTACCACTTGCCGGCGGCCAGCCCCAGGATCCCGTCCACCAGGAACAGCTCCACGAGGGTGGGAACCGAGAGGTCGAAGGGGGTCGCAGCCCCCATCAGCGCCATCACCGATGGCAGGTGAGCGGCCCCGAAAGCCAGGGCCGCTATCGCGTTCGCAATCCACAGTATGGCCCGGCTCCCCAGCGGCCGCCAGAGAAGGAAATCCAGCAGGAGGGCGCAGAAACCAAGCAGGAACACCCGGAAGAGGATCTCCTCGCCGATCCCGGCCACGGCGGTGACGTAGAGCGAGAGGGGGAGGGGAGGGTGCCGGAAGGGTTCCCCCTGACCGAAAAAGACGAAGAGCCGGTCGATGGCCACCATAGCCACCCCGACCGCGAGCCCCGTCTGCATCGGATCGATGAACCAGGCGCGCCAGCCGGCCCACTTGCGGTAGATGCCCGTCAGATCCAGCTTCAGGGCGAAGGCGAAGCCGATCCTCCCCAGCAGGCCGTAGAGAACCACCACTGTCCCAGCGTTGACCAGAGCCAACTGCCAGGTGGGGATGCTCATCGCCGGAAGGGGGAGCCCCCGCGTCCCGCTCAACTGCTCCGGGGTGAACCAGAGATAGGTCGCCAGCACCAGCAGGGCATCGATGGCCACCAACATTCGAAAGAGGGTCAACTGCCTGCGGACATTCATTACCTCTTACTCTCCAAGTGATAGCCGTGTGGGATCGTGGGAACCGGGCAGCTATCTGAAGGCATGAAAGGGCCGCGTATAGCCGTTTTTCAGTTGATGCCGAAGGGAAGAATCGAGCGAAATGGGCCGCTCGTGGGGGTAGCGCGACGCCGACAGCGCTGGAACAACCGCTACTATATACCCAGACAAGGAAAAGTCAACTCCAGGGCAACGGCACCCCCGGGGCGAGCCTCAGCGGCCTCGCCCCCATCTCGAAGAGGTTGCCGTTGGCCCGGTCCTCCAGGGTGTACAGTGGCTTGCCCCACTCCAGCAGCTCCCGGCAGAACTGCTCGGTCTTGCCCCCCGGGGAGGCGTGAGCGACCAGCAGCTCGTCCGCCAGCGCCGCCAGCCACTCCCGCTCCATGGGGGAGTGGAAGCCGCCAACCACGGCCAGATCGGCCTGCCTCAGCCGCTGCATCAGGTCGTAGCTCTGGAGGATCAGGCTGCCCGGGCACTTCACCGAGCAGAGGACCGCCAGCTTGCGGCGGCTCAGCAGGTCGAGGTTGCCGAGGGCATCGAGGGAGGTCGGGAGCTCGTACCCCGGCATGCCCTCAAGCTGGGACGGATAACGCGCGTCTTCGAGGCCGATCCGCAGGATATCCACAGCCCTCGCTCCCATCGGAGGCCCATCCACGAAACGTCCGGCAGGTCGCCATCCAGAGGGTGGAGTGGGCAGGCTAATGTTTGACTTGGTGGAGCGGAGTACCGTCAGCCTTGCCAGGTGCCCCCGCGACGGGGCGGGCTGCTATGGTGTGAGGACCGCCAGGGTCGGGAAGTAGCGCCGGTGGTGGTGGGGATCGCGAGTGAGCAATCGGCTGGCCTGCACGGCGGCGTGACCCCCCACAAGGAAGTCTGGCAGGATGTGTTGCCGCCACGAGAGGGGGGTGCCGCAGTTGGGGCACAGCACCTCCGTCCTCTGCCCGCAGCGGGAGCATTGGACCTCCCTCCCGCGAGTGCGTGCGTATCTTCTCCAGGCCGCAGCAGCCTGGTAGAGCGCGTCGGTGGAGAAGTCGTCCACCTGGATGTGGAAGGTGTGGATGAAGCGGGTAAGCTCCTCCTGGTCGGGGAAGCTCGCGGCCAGCTCGGCATACACCACCGGACATGCAGCCAGCGACCCGAGGCTGAGGGCCTCGGCGAGGGCGGACCGGGCGGCTGCGGCTGCGGCATCATCCCCCGCCAGGAGATCCAGCAGGACGTTGGTGTCCACCGCGGTTCTCATCCATCATCCTCGTCGCGGAGACGCTCGCCGCGCATCATCTCCATCGTCTCGTCCACGGAAGCGCCCGCGAGCTTTCCGCGCAGTCGTCCCTCCCACTCGGCGAAGGCTTCCATGGGAACACGCTTCCGCATTACCACTCGGCCCTCTTCCACGTCGAAATCGACCTCGGTCCCCGGCTCGATGCCGAGGGCATCGCGCACACTCTTGGGCAGCGTCACCTGCCCCTTGCTCGTCACGGTCGGCATGGCGATCTCCCTACCGAATGTGTATTACCAACATTGTACTACCGCACAGGTAATACCAGCAAGGCCATAATGTCAACCGCGCTGCCGACGGCCTGGATTGACGCTGGTATGACACTTGGTTATACTGCAGGTAGGAAGGAGGGCATTACACGATGCCCACCGTCAAGACGGCCGTATCGATCGAGGAATCCCTTTTCGCCGAAGCCGAGGCCCTGGCCCGGGAGATGAACACGTCGCGGAGCCGTCTCTTCGCCCTCGCCCTGGAGGAGTTCGTCCGCAGCCACAGAAGCCGGCAGATCCGGGAAAGGATCGACGCTGCATACGCCGGCGCACCCGACCCAGCGGAGCAGGCTCTCCAGCGTCGGATGCGGCGCCAGCATAAGAAGATCGTGGAAGGCGAATGGTGATCGACCAGGGCGACCTCTTCTGGATCGATCTGGAGGAACCCTCGGGATCCGAGCCAGGCTACCGGCACCCTCACGTCGTCATCCAGAACAACAGCTTCAACCACAGCCGCATCAGCACCGTGGTGGTGTGCGCTCTGACCTCCAACCTGAAGCGAGCCGCCGTTCCCGGCAACGTTCTCCTGCGGCCCGGCGAGGCGCAGCTACCCAAGCAGAGCGTGGTCAACGTGACCCAGATCTTCACGTTGGACAAGGCTCAACTGGGCGAGAGGATCGGAACCCTCTCCGGGGAGCGCGTGCGCCAGATCCTGGATGGCGTCGGGCTGGTGCTGGAGCCCCTGGAACCGGAGTAGCTCCGCCGTGAGTGGGCGGCCCGCAGATCTCCTGTGGGGGCGAACCTCAAAATGGGGCCTCACTCCTCTCTCGGGACGGCCCGCGTCGAGACGCGCTTCACGGCCAGGGGACGAGCTCTTCCGCGGATGCATTTGGACGGACAGCACATCACCTACCACGTTCCTCGTCGCCTTGACACTGCCTTCTGCCAGCCTTACTATTGGGATAGTGGTCGGATCGGCATTCTGCCAGGTCAACCAAAGGAAAAACTCTGGACTGTATGGAATCTGACAGTAGCAGCGGAGAACGTACCGGCTGGTCCAACCGAATAGCACGAGGTGCCGTTCCCTTCATCGAAGGGGAGGCGACCTCCATGTAGCGCCCGCCGGCCGCGATCCTGGGGACGGCTGAGGGCCGCTTCAGGTCGCCTGCCGTCCGGGGGAATGCCACCTCTTTATCTGGGAAAGGAGGTGGTTTCTTTATGCTCCTCTTCAGCCAGATCATTGGGCGACCTGTGGTCGATGCCAAGGGCACGATCCTGGGGAGACTGAGGGACCTTATCGCCTCGGGTGGAAGCTACCCCGCCGTCAAGGCGCTGGTAGTGGAAGGGATGAACCACCAGCGCTTCGCCGTGGCGTGGGAGCAGGTGGAAGATCTCCAGGGAAGCAGCGTCCGGCTCGGAGTCACCAAGCGATACATCGTCCTCTACGAGACCGAGCTCGGAGACGTGCTGCTCTCGGAGCAGGTGCTCGACCGCCAGCTCACCGACGTGGAAGGCCACAAGGTGGGGCGGGTCAACGACATTCAGCTGGGAAAGACCAACAGCCACTACCGGGTCCTGGCCATAGACCCCAGCACGCGCGGGCTGCTCCGGCGGCTGGGGATCGAACGGGCGATCAGCCTGGTGGGCATCCGGCCGGAGGACCACCTAATCCCCTGGGAGAAGCTCCAGCCCGTCCAGGATCCAGCCCCCAGCCTGCAGATCCGGGTGCCCAGGACCACCATCCCCAGGCTGCACCCCTCCGACCTGGCCGACATCGTCGACCAGCTGTCGGTGAGGGAAAGCTCCTCCTTGATCGAAGCCATGGACGACGAGACCGCCGCCGACACCCTGGAGGAGGTCTCGTCGCGCCGGCAAGTGCAGATCCTGCGGGAGATGGAAAGCTCCAGGGCAGCCGACATCCTGGAGGAGATGGGACCCGACGAGGCCGCCGACGTCCTGGCGGATATGCCCCCCAAGAAGGCGGCGGAGCTGCTCTCCCTGATGGAGGAAGAGGAGTCCCAGGAGGTTCGGGAGCTCCTCGCCTACCCGGAGGATTCGGCCGGCGGCATCATGACCACTGAGTACATCAGCCTGCCCGAGTCGCTCGCCATCGGAGAGGCCCTGGAGCAGTTCAGGGAGCGCGCCCAGGCTGTGGACAACGTCTACTACGTCTACGTGGTCGACCGGCCCGAGGTGGAAAGGCTGATCGGCACCATCTCTCTGAGGGAGCTGATCATCGCCTCGCCCGACCGCACCCTGGCCGAACTGGTGGATCGCTCCCCCATAACGGTGCGACTGAACGACAGCCAGGAGACGGTCGCCAAGGTGATCGCCAAGTACAACCTGCTGGCGGTGCCGGTGGTGGACGATCAGAACCGGCTCCAGGGGATAGTCACCGTGGACGACGCCATGGACATCCTGCTGCCCGCTGCCTGGCGGCGGCGGCTGCCGAGGATGTTCCCCCGGGAGGGCGCGACGGGCAGCGCGGCCGCGGCCAACCCGTAAGTGGCTTGCGTGCGTCCCGCCCCGTGCTACCGCCTTCGGCTCGAAACCCCCACCGCCGCCACGGTCGCCAGGGCGGCCGCCACCACCAGGATCCCCGCGCTCGCCTCCAGGCCGAAGCGATCCGCCAGAAGCCCCTGAATGGAGACGCCGGCCCCACCGACGATCATGCCGGCGCTGATAGCGAGGCCCGAGGCCATTCCCATGCGGGAGGGCACGATCTCCTGGGCGGCCGCCAGGGTGACGGTCAGGGGGGTGCCCAGCAGGAAACCCACGGCCAGGGCCAGGAGCGCCGCATCAGCGCCCGGGGATCCGACGAAGAAGTGCACCGCGGGGGCCAGGAGCAGGAAGGAGGCGACGAGGACCGGCCTCCTCCCCAGGTGGTCGGCCAGCAACCCCCCGATGAGACTCCCGGTCCCTTCCATTATCAGCATCAGAAAGAGGATCCTGCCGGCCAGGTCCGGTGCCTCGCCTCGTGCCGCGTACAGCAGCGGCACGAAGGACAGTAGACCGTACTCCACCCAGGATCGGACGACGATGGTGAGCACCAGCGCCACCACCCCTCCCCAGGCGATGGGTCCGACCTCGTCCACCGAGACCTCCGTGGCCTTCTTGACCAGCACCCTATCCACTCGCCCCATGGTCGCGAAGAGCAGCGAAGCCACCAGCAGGGCTGGGATCAGCAGCAGGGTGGTGCCCCGCAACCCCGCCGGTATCAGCATCGTGGCCGCCAGGAGCGGACCGGCCGATAGCCCAACGTTGGCGATCACCATGTAGACGGAAAGGGCGGTGGTCCTCCACTTACCCCCCAACAGGGCGGCCGTCTTGGCGCCCTGGGGGTGGAAGGCACCGACGGCCAGCCCGAGCGCCGCCACGATCAGCAGGAGGGCCGGATAGCTGTGGAGAAAACCCACCAGGGCCAGGGCTGCCGCCGCCACCACGATGCTGAGAGAGGCCATCCAACGGCTGCCGAACCGATCGGACAGCCAGCCGAAGAAGGGCTGGCTCAGGGAGGAGCAGGTGGTTTGGGTGGTGGTCAAGGCCGCTACACTACCGTAGGAGAGGCCGAGGGCGCTGAGCAGCAGCGGGTAGAATATGGGCAGGATGTTGGCGCACAGATCGATCACGGCGTGGCCAAGGCCCAGGGCGAGCAGCGGGCCGTTGCGCAGTAGCGAAAGCTGGCTCTCCCCCTTCACTCCTGAGGTCCAGAGGGCGCCGCAAGGGGCCGTTTGGTCGGCATGCCGGCCCTGCGAGGATACTGATGGGGGGTGGAGGAGACCTTCTCCACGATCACCAGCGAGCGACCCTCCTCCAGCAGGGAGAGACGAACCGGCACCGGCTCCCGGTAGCTGCCCCCCAGCAGTCCAACCGCGTAGCGACCCTCCTCGATCTCCTCGGCCATGTCCCCCTTCTTGGGGGCTATCACCCTGCCGTCCACCCGGCAGAAGGGGAGGCACAGCTCCACCAGCACCGCCAGCCGCGACACGGCCCGCGCTACCACGACGTCGTACTTCTCCCGTTCCCCCGGAACGCGGGCCAGGTCCTCGGCTCGCGTGGTGAGCACCCTGGTGTTCTCCAGCTTCAGCATCTCCACCATGTGGGATAGGAAGGCGGTCTTCTTGCCGATGGATTCGATCAGCGTGAGCCGCATCTCAGGCAGGCAGATCTTCAGGGGCAACCCCGGGAAGCCGGCGCCGCTGCCCACGTCGATGCAGGAGAGGTCGATCCCCCTGTTCAGCCGCTCCGCCAGCTCCCCGGAGCCGTTCCCGCCCTCGGAGGGAGGGTCGATGCCGGGAAACCCCAGGAGGCAGGTGAGGGAGTCCAGGAAGTGTTTGGTCTGGATCTCCTCGGGCGCGATGATGGCGGTCAGATTGGCTCGCTGGTTCCACCGCAGCAACTCGTTCATGTAGAGCGAGAAGGCGGCAAGCTGCTCGCGGTGCAGCTCGAGTCCCAGATCGCTGGCTCCGGCCTGGAGCAGTTTCAGGTCAGCCACGATCTCCCTCACGGCTGGCGCTATAACATACGCGGAGAGTCCGTTCGACCCTGCGTTGGCTAAGCGTCGAGCCTTCGGCTATAATTCCCGGTTGACAATGTTTTACCGGAGGAAAGACATCATGCCTCGCTCCGCCCAAGAGCATTCTAGTGGTCTCGCTCAGCCTCAGTCAAACCTCGCTCTCAGCCAGGCGGTAGCGAGCTACCTCTCCTGCTTGAGCCAGGAGGAGAGAAGCGGCTACGCCCAGGAGTTGAACGCCTTCGTTCGCTGGTTCGGACCCCAGCGAACCGTGGGCTCCATCACCCCGCCCGACCTGGAGCGCTACCAGGTACAGCTGATGGCCGAGGCCAGGACCGACGCCACCCAGCGGTTGGAGGCGGTGCGGGCCTTCCTGACGGAGGCCAGGAAGCAGCGCTGGATAGATGGCAACCTGGCCACCGAGATCAAGCTGAAGAAGAAGAAAACGAAGGAGAAGCCCGAGTCACCCAAGTCCCAGCCGGCTCCGAGTCTCGAACCGGTGGGCAACGGGGGCGTCCGCCTGACCCGCGAGGGGTACGACAAGCTCTCCGCCGAGCTCAGCCACCTGGAGACCGAGATGCGGCCCAAGATCGCCATGGAGTTGCGCACGGCAGCCGCCGACAAGGACTTCCGCGAGAACGCCCCCTACGACGTGGCCAAGCAGCACCAGGGCGAGGTGGAAGCCCGCATTCGGGAGCTGCAGAACGTCCTTCAGACGGGTCAGGTGGTGGAGGACACGGGGCCGGCCCACGTGGCCGACCTCGGCAGCAAGGTGACACTCATCGACCTGACCGAGGACGAGGAGATCGTCTACACCCTGGTGGGGCCGGGAGAGATCGACCCGAAGCACGGGAAGATCTCGATCCAGTCCCCCGTCGGGAAGGCTCTGACCGGCAAGGTGATCGGCGACGAGGTCGACGTGGAGGTTCCGGCGGGCACCCTGCACCTGCGGGTGCAGAAGGTCGAGAACCGATAGGAGAGCGAAAGGCTACCCCGAGGCCAACATCGCCTCGGCGTCGGCCGGGTCGCTGCGATCGCGAGTGAGTTCGTAGGGGTGGGTCCGAGACCCGCCCTACACGTTTCTAGATCCACCGCCGTCGGCGGAAGTATGCCAACATCCCCACCGCGATGGCCACCATGACGCCGATCACCATCAGGAAGGCCAGGGGGTGCTCCATCATCGGTAGCTGGATGTTCATCCCGTAGATGCCCGACACCAACGTCAGGGGCAGCATGATCACCGAGATGGTGGTGAGGATCTTCATCACCTCGTTCAGCCGGTAGGAGGTGAGGGAGTCGTTGGTAGCGGCCAGGCCGTCGACCATCTCCTTGAAGTCCTCCAGGATGTCCCAGATCTTCGCCACGTGGTCCGAGATGTCCCCGAAGTACGCCTCCAGGTCCTCCTGGAGGAAGGGGGTCTTCTTGCGCTCCAGGCTGGCGATCACCGGGATCTGGGGCTTCACGATCCGGCGGAAGTTGAGGATGTCCCGCCGGATCACCGAGATGTCCCGCACCGTCTGCCGCACGTTCTCCTCGAAGATGGTGTCCTCGACTGCCTCGAGGTTGGACTCGATCTTGTTCAGGATCGGGAAGCAGTAGTCCACCAGCCGGTCCACCACCCGGTAGAGCAGGTAGCCGGTGCTCCTCCCCGTCAGCTCCTGCCGGGTCGCCTGGTTGCTGAAGCACTCCTGGAACATCCGGCGCAGCGGCTTGATGTCCCCCGCGTGGACGGTGACGAAGTAATCGGCACCTATGAAGATGTCCACCTCGCTGGCCACGGTGACGCCGGCCATCTTGTTGAAGACGGGGAAGTGGAGCACGATGAACAGATGGTCCTCGTGCTCGTCGATCTTGGGCCGCTGGATCTTGCTCAGGCAGTCGTCCAGATGCAGGGGGTGGAAGGGATAGTTCTGCCGCAGCCACTCGATCTCGTCCCTGGTGGGACGCTCCACGTTTACCCACGTCATCTTGCCGTGGCGGACGATCTGCAGGTTTAGCTTGTGCTCCTCCGGGCGAGGGTCCGGAACGCCCGACGGGGTGACGTTATCCTTCACGGCCATCCGTTTCACCTCCCTTCCGCCGCGGGAATTGTACCCTATTGGCCGCCTGAGGCGAAGAAGGGGAGGGCGAGGCTCCCGCCGTACCCCGTTTCACACCTGCAGCCGCAGGGCCAGCCCGTCGTAGGCCAGCTCCACCCCCTGGGGAAGGGCCGCGTTGGTGCAGGCGTAATCCAGATCGTGGGTGAGGTGGGTGAGGTAGCTCCTCGCGGGGCGCAGCTCCTGGATGACCTTCAGCGCCTGATCCACGGTGAAATGGGTGGGGTGAGGGGTCCACCGGAGGGCATCCAGCACCAGCAGATCCAGCCCCCGCAGCAGATCCATGGAGCCGTCGGGGATGCGGTTGGTGTCGGTAACGTAGGCGGTTCGACCGAAGCGGAAGGCCAGCACCTGCAGCTTGCCGTGGTACACGGGAACGGGCAGGATCTCCAGACCGAAGAGGCTCACCGGCCCCTGGAGGGGGATCAACTCCAGGCGGGGCTTCCCTCCGCCCATTTGCGTGGGGGTGAAGATGTAGTCGAAGCGGCGGCGGATCTCCTTCAGGGTTTCGGGGCTCCCATAGCAGGGGATCGGCGCGCCCTGGCGCTCGCTGAAGGAGCGCACGTCGTCCAGACCGCTGATGTGATCGGCGTGGGAGTGGGTGAAGAGGATGGCGTCCAGCCGCTCCATCCCCGCCCGGATCGCCTGCAGCCGAGACTCCGTGGCCGTGTCGATCAGGACGTTCCGCCCATCGTACTGGAGCAGCACGGAGCAGCGGTAGCGCTGATTCTTGGGATCGCCGGAGCTGCAGACCGGACAATGGCAGCCGATGCAGGGCACCCCGTGGGAGGTCCCAGTCCCCAGGAAGGTGAAGGTCAGATCCATCTCTCTCCCCTTTGGGGTGCGGTGGCAAGCCACCGCCTTTGTCTCAAGATGTGGGGCAGGGCGCTCTGCCCTGCCGCCGGCCCCCCATGGCCCGCCGGGCGGTGGGGCACAGGGCCCCACCCTACAGTGTCGAGGCTGCCGTCGGGGGCGGCGGGGCACGGGCGTGGCGCTGTGCTGGCTCGCGCCACCTGCCCTACGTTCTCGGTTAAATCTCCCCGTCTCCCTTTCTCCCCGCCGCCCCGTCTCCGAGCCGCCGCAGGGTCTCGACAGAGGTCGCGCAGGCCAGACTGCCGGCGCTGCCCCGCCTCCTGCCCACCAGGCAGCCTCGGGCGCGCAACCCTGCCATTATTTCCCTGTACTCCGGCCAGGTCAAGCCGGCCTCGCGGCACAGAAGCTCCCGACCCGGCAGGGGCGCACCGCGCGGAGCCAACCGGTGCAGAGCCTCCACGCAGCGCCGCAGCAGCGCCGGGTCGACGTCGCTTCGGCGGGGGGAGGGTGCCTCGGTTCGGTCCCCCTCGGGGTTCACCGGCGGTTCGGCCAAGAGGGACCGGGACAGGGAGATAGCCCGGCCAAACGCCTCGTGGGCGGCCGACCGGCTGATGCCCAGCGCCTCCGCCACCTTCGCAAAAGGGAGGCCATGGTAGAGGTGCAGCCTCACCACCCGACCGTACAGCCTCGGCAGCCCTCGCATCAGCTCCTGGCAGACCAGGGCATCGTCCCACTCCCGCCCATCGATGCCTGGGGCGCCGGCCATCTGCTCCATCAGGAGATCGTGGGGCATGCTGCGCAGCTGAAAGCGGGCCGTTCGCCGGGAGGGGGTCTGGGATCGCAGGTAGCGATCGATCCTCCAGGGAAAGGAGCGGAGGAAGTAGGGCATGAAGTTGTCCCGCCGGTCCGGTTGCCATTCCAGGGCTGCCTCCGCCAGCGCCACGTAGGCCTGCTGGTAGAGATCGCACGCCTCCAGCCCCGGCGGCAGCGGGCGGGGAGCTGAGAGATGGCGCCGGAGGAAGCCCCGGACTACGGGCTCCAGCTCGGAGTACAGCTCGCCCAGGGCGGTGCGATCCCCCGAGCGGTACCGGAGGGCCAGCAGGGACACCATCTCCTCTCGCGCCCGCTGGCCCCCCTCTTCGGCCGCCTCCATCCACCCGTCGCCCCCCACCGCCCGCTCCCGCCGGCCTCCGCAACCGGTCCCCCCCTGCCCGTCGCCCCTTTCCACCCTCATCCCCCCCGCAGGTGATAGAGGACCATGCCCACCAGGCTGCTCAGGAAGGTGCCGGTGGCGGCCAGCAGGATGGCGTTCAGCTTGCCCTCGAGCCTCTCGTAGCCCCGGGCCACCTCCTCCAGACGGGCGTTGGTCACCCGACCGTATGCGCACCCTCGATCGTCCAGTCGCGAGGCCAGCGACCTCACCTCGTCCCCTCTTTCTCGCCTCGGGGCACGCGTTGCCAGCCTCCCGATCGCCCCCTTCAACGCCTCGTCCCCCTTCTCCACGAACCTCCTCCCCTCTACAGCGCCATCCCCAGTTCGTTGCCCAGCTCGTCCAGCACCCGGGCCAGGGAGCCGGCGAGGCCCTCGGCGGAGCGGCCCTCCAGGGCGTACTGGACCTTCAGTGCCCGGCAGAGGGTCTCGATCCCCTTGCGAGTAGCCTCCACGTCCCCCTCCCGGGCCACCCTGCGGATCAGCATGCGCAGGACGGCGATCTCGTCCTCCACCCCACGCAGTGCCGCCGCCACCTCCAGCTCCAAGGCCCCCTCCTCCAGGACGTCGGCATAGAAGGACCGCTCGCTTTCCCTCACCCGGTGGCCCCGTCTCCGCGTCTCCCCGTCGCCTGGCCTCCCGGTCTCCCCACTGCCCCCGTGGTACCGGCAGTAGCGGCTGCCCGCCGAGGCGCTGCAGCCGCACGGCCGACCCGTGCTCTTGGCGATCGCGGCACAGCGCATCCGCTCACCCCCTTTCGACCTCCCCCAGAATTAGAACGTATGTTCTAGTACATTCTACGAGGGTCGTGCCTGCGAGTCAAGAGGTTGAAGAGGCAACACGGGGGTGACGGGGAAAGGGCAGAGGACGGCAGGGTACGCGCGGATGCTGAAGTGGCACCCGGCGGCGGCAAGACGCGAAGAGAGGCGACCTTATTCGGCCGCCTCTCGGTCTCCTTCGCGGTCGCCCGCTACGGCACCACGATCGTGAAACCCCTCGGGTCAATCAACGCCCCCGAACCGTTGCGCGCGGTCACCTGCACGTTGTGGGTAATGTACGGGGATGCGACGTAGGAGCACCCCCCAGGCGAGGCCGCAAGCGAGGCCGCCTGGTCTGAACTACCTCCAACGGTTGTGACAACAGCCACCGTCTTGCTCAGGTCGATGCTGGGGTCCACCTCCACGCAGTACAGACCGGTGTCGAATCTGGCCGCGCTAATCACGTTCTGGGCGCGCGTGATCGACGGGCTACCGGAGGACAGCGACCCGATCTGCGCATAGGCGCGCACTCCGCCCCCCGACCCTGCGGGACCCGCGGGGCCTTGCGGTCCAGCCGGTCCCTGCGGTCCCTGCTGGTTCCAGGAGGTGCGAGCCTCCCCGGTTCGGATTTCCGCGTTGGGGGAGTCCAGGAGTCTGACTACGCCGGTCTGAAGGTTGTAGGCCGCGTACAAGATGCCATCGGCACCGGGGATGCTGCCGGCGGAGATGGTGCCTGTGCTGAACAGCGCCACGGTCACGAGGCTCGACATGACGGCTACGGCCGGGGTGGAACGCAATGCCCGTGTCACGAACGAACCGAGCTTACCTCGCATCTTCCCTAACCTCCCCTTGTGGGTCTTGCCAGCCACTCTCATCCGGTGACTCCCGTGGGGGGACGACCCGGCAGAAGATGGGGCTAACGTACTTATCCCCGCCGGTCCCTATCAATAGCAAAAAATGGCTATGTCCGATCTCTCCATCAACGGGGAGAGCCTGCCCGGACGTGAGGGCGCCGCCGGTGCAAAGAATCGCCCCACTGCTGTATTATCTAGCGGACGTCGCCGGCCGCCACTTCACCAGCAGCAGAAGGAGATAGTGGGTCGTGATCGTTCGCAGCAACTCCACCAGTCTCGACACCCCTCACTTCCGAAAGCTCTCCGACAGCCAGCGGGACCGTATCCACCAGGCCAGCCTCGAGATCCTGGAGCGGACGGGGGTGGTGATGGATGAGCCCGAGGCGGTGGAGATACTCCGTCGCGCCGGCGCTCACCTCTCCGACGACCGGCGGGTGCGGATCCCCGCGGCCCTGGTGGAATGGGCCCTCGCCCTCGCCCCCAAGCGGGTGGTCCTCTGCGACCGGCGCGGCCGGCGGGTGATGCCCCTGGAGGCCAACAACGTCTTCTACGGCGCCGGCTCCGACTGCCCCAACGTCATCGACGTCCAGACCGGAGAGCGGCGCCTCGGCACCCTGCGGGACATCGAGGAGGGCATCCGGGTCTGCGACGCCCTGCCCAACATCGACTTCGTGATGTCGCTCAACGTGGCCGACGACCTGGACCCACGGATCGCCGACCGCTACCAGATGCGGGCGATGCTCTCCAACAGCACCAAGCCCCTCCTGGCCGTGACCACCTCCTACGAGGGCTGCGTCGACGTGATCGAGATGGCGGAGATCGTGGCCGGCGGCGCCGATGCCCTCCGGCAGAACCCCCTCTGCGGTTTCTACATCAACGTGGCCGCCCCCCTTCACCACGACACCGAGTCGCTGAAGAAGCTGCTCTTCCTGGCCGGAAAGGGGATCCCGGCCACCTACACCCCGGTGGTGCTGCGGGGACTCAGCGGTCCCGTCACCCTGGCCGGCGCCCTGGCCCTGGCCAACGCCGGGGAGCTGGCAGGCGTAGTCGTGGCCCAACTGAAGCGGGAGGGCGCGCCCATCATCATCAGCGGGGGCACCAACGACCTTGCCGACATGCGCTACCTGGGGGACGTCTACGCGGCGCCGGAGAACCGGGTCCTCTTCATGGAGATGGGCCACCGCTACGACCTCCCCCTCTTCGGCCTGGGGGGCTGTAGCGACGCCAAGCTTCCCGACCAGCAGGCGGCGGCCGAAGCGGCCCTCACCCTGCTCACCGAGACCCTGGCCGGCTCCCACCTGGTCCACGATGTGGGCTACCTGGACTCCGGCCTCACCTACTCCCTGGAGCAGCTGGTGATGTGCGACGAGTTCATCGGCTGGATCCAGCGCTTCATGGAGGGAGTCCCGGTGGACGACGATGCCCTGGCCCTGGACCTGATCGACGAACTGGGCCCCGACGGCAACTACCTGGGGGTGCCCCACACCGTCCACCACTACAAGGAGGACTGGTACCCGTCGCTGATAGACCGGCAGAACTACGATGGCTGGTCCGCCTCGGGGAGCAAGACCCTGCGGGAGCGGGCCAACGAGAGGGTGCGGCAGATCCTGGCGGAGCACAGGCCCGAGCCGCTGCCCGCCGATGTGTCCCGGGCCCTGGACGGGGTGGTCCAGCGGGCGACGCGGGGGCTAAGCTAACCTCTCCCCCGGCCCCTCCCCCTGCTAAGGGCGGGAAGAGGAGAGTCTCCCCCTTCCCCCGTGGGGAAGGGGGGTGGGGGGTTAGGTCAGAAAGAAACTATCATGACCTTCATTGGCAACATCCTCACCGTCGATCTCACCGACGGGCACATCGAGACCGCTGAATACGACGAGGCGCTGGCCCGAAGCTTCCTGTCCGGCAGGGGCGCCAACTCCCACCGGCTCTATCAAGAGGTGCCCGCCGGCACGGACCCCCTGGGTCCCGACAACCTCCTGGTGATGAGCTGCGGCCTGCTGACCGGCACCGAGGCGCCGGCCTCCTCACGCCTCCACGTCAGCGCCCGCTCGCCCCTCACCGGCCTGCTGGGCAGCTCCAACGTCGGCGGCCACTTCGGCGCGAAGCTGCGAGCAGCCGGCTACCAGAGTCTCCTCGTGCGGGGCCGTTCGGAGCGACCGGTCTACCTGAGCATTAACCAGGATGGGGCCGAGCTGGTCGACGCCACCGATCTGTGGGGGCGAGACAGCTGGGAGACCCAGGAGGTCCTCCGGGAGCGGGCCGGAGACGGCCACGCCCGCCTCATGGCCATCGGCCCGGGGGGCGAGGCGCTGGTCCGCTACGGCTGCATCATGACGGAGCGGGGTCACGCGGCGGGACGCACCGGCATGGGAGCCGTCATGGGCTCCAAGAAGCTGAAGGCGATCCTGGTGCGGGGAGGTGACCGGCAGAGGCAGGCGGGGCCCGAGGCGCGGGAGGCCGTGCGCCGCTACGCCACCGCCATCCGCAACGCCCCTCGCTACCCCATCTACTCCAAGTACAGCAACACCACCTACGTCAGCTGGGCAGACGAGACCGGCATCCTCGCCACTCGCAACTACCAGCGGAACCGCTTCGAGAAGGTGGAGCAGATCGACGGGAAGAGGATCATCGACTACGTCACCCGCTCCAAGAGCTGCCACCGCTGCCCCGTCCACTGCAAGGCCGAGGTGAAGATCGAGAGCGGCCCCTTCGCTGGCACCGAGGGTGAGCGGCCCGACATCGAGCCGATCGTGGCCCTGGGCTCCAAGTGCGGCGTGGACGACGTGGAGGCGGTCCTGTACCTCTACAACCTGTGCGGCAGGCTGGGGATCGACGTCATCTCGGCAGCCAGCAGCATCGCCTTCGCCATGGAGCTGACTGAGAAGGGCATCCTCTCCCGTTCCGACACCGATGGCATCGACCTGACCTGGGGCAACCATCGGGCCATGGAGACGATGCTGAACAAGATCGCCCGCAGGGAGGGCTTCGGTGCTATCCTTGCCGAGGGGGTGGCCGAGGCCGCCCGCCGGATCGGCCGTGGCGCCGAGGAGTTCGCCTATCACAGCAAGGGACTGGAACTAACCGCCTACGACCCCCGCGGCGCCATGGGCACCGCCCTGGGCTACGCCGTCTCCAGTCGGGGCGGCGATTTCACCAGCGTATACGCCGTGCCCGAGTACCGCTGGGATCCAGAGCGGGGTCGCCAGGAGTTCGGCACCCCGGCCTCCGTGGACCGGCTCTCCACCGAGGGGAAGGGGCTGCTGGTGAAGCGGGCCATGTCGGTCTCGGCGGCCCTGGACTCCCTGGGGCTCTGCAAGGTGGCTGCCCTGTCGGTGGTGGGGAACTTCTCCCTGGAGGCGGAGGCCGAACTGACCTCGGCCCTCAGCGGCTGGAGCTTCTCCCCCACCGACCTCCTCTCCATCGGAGAACGGGTCCTCAACCTGGAGAGGCTTTTCAACCTGCGGCACGGGGCGGATCGCAGCGACGACCGGCTGCCGGCCCACTTCCTGAGGGACGGCCTGCCGGAGGACCCCAACCGGGGCGGCACCGTCGATCTGCAGCCGATGATCGGGCAGTTCTACGCCGCCATGGGATGGGACCAGGAGGGCCGCCCGACGGCGGCCCGGTTGAAGGAACTGGGGTTGGCATAGGGGCGAAGCATTCCGACCGCAGTCGGAATGCTTCGCCCTGGATAGATCCATGCCCAGGGCTAGAAAGACGGTAACGAATGATAGACGACCACAACCTCCACCGTTTCGTGCAGCTATTCGCCGTGCCCGAGGCGGCGCTCCCTTATCTGGACAGGATGGTCACCCCCACCGAGATGCGGCTAGTGCTGGCGGCGGCCGAGGGTTCCCTGACGGTGGGGACCACCCAGGAAACGCTGAGCCTCTCCATCGAGGAGGCGACCGAGGCCCTGGAGCAGGCCTTCCGGCGGGGTGTACTGGACCGGGGGGAGCAGGAGGGGCAGCTATTCTACACCGCCACCGACTTCTACACCCGGATGGACATCATGGCCACCTTCGAGGAGTCCTGGGACGAACTGCCGGTAGAGGTCCGAAAGGCGCTGGACGAGTGGATGATGCAGGAGTACATCGGCCGCATCCGCCCCAACGTCGAGCTGTTGATGGCCGGCAAGCCCGCCCAGGGCAGCCCGGGGAACGACAGCGTGCTGCTGGTGGAGGAGCTGGACCCCATCATCGACTCGGCAGAGACCATCGTGGTGGTACCCTGCAACTGCCGCCGCATCGCGCAGAACTGCAACAGGCCCACGGAGACCTGCATCCAGTTCGACCGGACGGCCGAGAAGAAGCTGGCCCGAGGCTACGGCCGGCAGCTCACCGCCAAGGAAGCCAAGGAACTGGTGCGGTGGGCGGACCGCAAGGGGCTGATGCACACCACCGATCTCCAGGTGGGGGAGAAGGGTCCGGCGCCCATCTGCAACTGCTGCGCCGACGACTGCTACGTCTTCCGCGCCGCCGAGCGGTTGGGGAGCAAGGGCTCGTGGCCCCGCAGCCGCTACGTGGCCTCCTTCGATCATGAGAAGTGCCAGATGTGCGGTGCCTGCACCAAGCGGTGCCACTTCGGGGCCTTCTACCACGACGGCACCATGGTGGAGCGGGCCGGGCTGCAGGTGCGGAACGTCGCCTTCGATCCCGACAAGTGCTGGGGCTGCGGCCTCTGCACGGCCGTCTGCTTCCCCGAGGCCATCACCCTGGTGCCGCTGGCAACGCGTTGACTGGGGGGCAGCCCTATGCTACGATCGCCCGCATTCCAGAACTGTTGCGTTTCCCTCTGCTGGTTTGCTCAGCTACAGGAACCGTGCGGGGGCGATGCCCGGGTGCAGGCCCGGCAGCGCCCCGTTTCTGTTTTCACCCGGCCACGGGAAGGTGACTTATGTCTAGCATCGCCATATCCAGGACTTCCCGGTCCGCCAGTAGCCACCAGCTCTCCCTGGTCTGGCGGCGACTGCTCCAAAGTCCATCCACCCTGGCCGGGCTGATAATCGTCCTCTTCTTCCTCTTCATGGCGGTGTTCGGCCCGCTGGTCAGCCCCTACGGCTTCGCCGAGCAGAACATCACCGCGCGACTGCAGCCCCCCTCGATCGCCCACCTCTTCGGCACCGATCTCTTCGGCAGGGACGTCTTCAGCCGGGTTCTGGTGGGGAGCCGCGACATCTTCGTCCTCTCGGGCAGCGCCACCCTGGCCGCAGTGCTGCTGGGCCTCTCGGTGGGCCTATTCGCCGGCTTCTATGGTGGCCTCCTGGACGAGGTGGTGATGCGGCTGATGGACGTGCTGCTGGCGATCCCGGCCCTGCTGCTGGCTATGCTGATGCTGGCCATGGTGGGACCCTCCCAGTTGAACGTGGTCGTGGTGGTCACCGTGCTGTATATCCCCATGGTCAGTCGGGTGGTGCGCAGCGTGGTGCTGGACCTGAAAACCAAGGAGTTCGTGGAGGCCGCCAGGGTCCGCGGGGAATCCAGCCTCTACATCATGTTCCGGGAGATCCTGCCCAATGCCCTCTCCCCCCTGGTGGTGGAGGCCGCCGCCCGCTTCTCCTACTCCATCTTCCTGATAGCCTCCCTGGGGTTCCTGGGGTTGGGGGTTCAGCCCCCCTCCCCCAACTGGGGATTGATGGTCGCCGAAGCCCGAGATTCCTTCGCCCTCGCCCCCTGGATGCTGACTTTTCCCTCGGCCGCCATCGCGCTGCTGATCGTCGGCGTCAGCCTCCTGGGCGATGGGCTGCGGCGCCTCCTGCGCCCCAGGATTGCCGGCGAATGACGATGAACTCCACCGCCGTCCTGGAGCTGGATCGCCTTCACATCTCCTACCAGACCGAGAAGGGCTGGCTGGACCCCGTGCGCCGGCTATCGCTGCGAGTGGATCCACGGGTGAAGTACGGGCTGGTGGGGGAATCCGGCTCGGGCAAGACCACCCTGGCCCTGGGGGTCATGGGGTACCTGCCCAGTAACGGGCGGGTGCGGGGGGGCCGCATCCTGCTGAACGGCACCGATCTGCTGGGCCGGTCCGAGGCCGAGATGCGCCGGGCCTGGGGCGGGCAGATCGGCATGGTCTACCAGAACCCCTCCACGGCGCTGAACCCGGCCATGAGCATCGGCGACCAGATAGCCGAGGTGGCGCGGGTTCACCTGAAGATGTCCTGGGGCGATGCCCGCCGCAAGGCCATCGAGATGCTGGGTCAGGTCCGGATGCCGGACCCGGCGGCGGTGGCCCGCCGGTACCCCCACCAGCTGAGCGGCGGCATGCTCCAACGGGCGCTGATCGCCATGGCCCTGACCAGCAACCCCCAGCTGCTGATCATGGACGAGCCCACCACGGCCCTGGACGTGACCACCGAAGCCGTGGTGCTGGACCTGATCCACAGCCTCTCCCAGCAGTACTCCTCGGCCATCCTGTACATCACCCATAACCTGGGGGTGGTGGCCAGACTGTGCGACCGGGTGGGGGTGATGTACGCGGGCGGGCTGATGGAGGAGGGGCCGGTGCGCGAGCTGTTCCGGCAGCCGCTGCACCCCTACACCCAGGGGCTGATCGGCTGCGCGCCCCGCCTCGACAGCAACAAGCACCATGGGAAGCTGAACACCATCCCCGGCCACATCCCCCGCCTGGACGAGCTGCCGGAGGGCTGCATCTTCGCCCCCCGCTGCCCCCTGGCCGAGGACGCCTGCTGGAAAGGACGTCCGGTCCAGGTGGAGGTCGCGCCGGGCCGAATGTCGGCCTGCCGGCGGTGGAAGGAGCTGGCAGCCATCGGCCATCAGCCGCCGGCACCCAGCACCCAGGACTCAAGACCCCCGGCCCCCACCCCAACCCTCTCCCAGAGGGAGACCGTGACCGCCTCTCCCCCTGGGAGAGGCCGGCCGAGCGAAGCGAGGGCGGGTGAGGGCTCGTGCGACGCTTCAGGACAAGCCCTCACCCCGACCCTCTCCCAGAGGGAGAGGGAGTCTCTGCCCTCTGCACCTCGCACTCAGGACTCAGCACTCAGCACTCAGGACTCTGTGCCGCTGCTCGAGACCACCGACGTCGTCAAGTATTTCAAGAGCAGCAGCCTGGCGTTGCCCTTCTTGCCGGCGCCCCCGCCGGTCAAGGCCGTGGACGGCATCTCCGTCCAGCTGCCGCGCGGACTGACCCTGGGGATAGTGGGAGAGAGCGGCTGCGGCAAGACCACCTTCGCACGCTGCATCGTGGGGCTGGTGGAGCCCTCGGCGGGGGAGATCAGGCTGGGAGACGATCCACTGGCGCCAAGCCTGGCCCAGCGCCCCCGTTCCACCCTGAAGCGGCTCCAGATGGTGTTCCAGAACCCCGACGCCTCCCTCAACCCGAGGATGACGGTAGGGGACATCGTCGGCCGACCGCTGGCGCGGCTGGCCGGTCTCTCCGGAAAAGCGCTCCAGCAGCGCATCGCCGAGCTGCTCCACGCCGTGCAGCTGCCGGAGAGCTACACCGGAAGGCTGCCCGAGGAGCTCAGCGGCGGAGAGAAGCAGAGGGTGGCAATCGCGCGGGCCTTCGCGGCGGATCCGGAGCTGGTGATCTGCGACGAGCCGGTCTCGGCCCTGGACGTCTCGGTGCAGGGTTCCCTGCTCAACCTGTTGAGCGAGCTTCAGCGCTCCCAGGGCACCAGCTATCTCTTCATCTCCCACGACCTGGCGGCCGTCCGCCACATCGCCGACCTGATCGGGGTGGTCTACCTGGGGCGGCTGTGGGAGATAGGCAGCTCCGACGAGCTGTTCGCCCCGCCCTACCATCCCTACACCGAGGCGCTGCTGTCGGCCATCCCGGTGCCCGACCCGGAGCTGCAGCAGAAACGGATCCGGCTGGAGGGGAGCGTGCCCAGCGCCATCAACACCCCGCCCGGCTGCCGGTTCCACACCCGCTGCCCGCGCAAGATCGGTCCGATCTGCGAGACGCAGGAGCCTCCCTGGAGCAGCACCTCACCGACCCACCGGCTCTGCTGTCACATCGAGATCGAGGAGCTGCTGCGAATGCAAGCACCGGTGCTAGGCAAGGACTGAGGACTGGGAATCGGTCCTGAGTGGTAGAGATGCGACATGTCGCGTCTCTACAAGGGGCTCTGACGGCTGATCCAAGACACGGAGAGAAGCATGCTTAGCTACATCGCCCGCCGCCTGGGTTTCATGCTGCTGACGCTGCTGGCGGCGTCGCTCATCATCTTCTTCGTCACCCAGATGCTGCCGGGCGACGTGGCCACCATGATCGTCGGTCGCTTCGCCTCGCCGGAGGCCCTTGCCCGCCTGCGGGCA
>DAHVXI010000039.1:0-14195 GCA_027356795.1 Chloroflexota bacterium
ACCCTGGTGGCGCTCTTGGTACGAGCGGTTCTGGAACGAGCGTGTCGGCAGCGGGGGCTGGCAGTGACGGCCGACCGTCTGTTCCAGGGGTTCCGTTCCTTGCAGGCGGTGGACCTGATCTGGCAAGACGGGAGCCCCCAACGCATGGCGTCGGAGATGACGCCGACTGTCGAAAACAGGCTTAGAGGTCGGCTCTGGTCTGGCTCTGGGCCGGCGCGGCCTCCTGGCGGGCCTGCTCCTCCACCGTGACCCGCGGGAACAGGAAGGTGAGGGCGAGCCCCACCGCCGCCCCCAGGGCTATGGCCAGGTAGACGGAGTGCAGGGAGGAGGCGAAGACCGATCGGATCGCCTCCAGGGTCTCGGCGGGGACCGCGGCCCGGGCAGCGGGGTCCAGGATGATGCCGGCAGAAGAGACGTCGGTCGCCGCTCCACCCCGGCCTCCATCGATGGCTCGCAACCCCTGGCTGAGGCCGCCGTTCATCAGGGCTCCCATGATCGCCACTCCAATGGCGCCGCCCATGCTCCTGAAGAACTGGACGGAGGCGGTGGCTATCCCCCTCTGGCCCCACCCCACCGAGGATTGGACCGCCACCAGGAAGGAGGTGGCCCCGAACCCCATGCCGAGGCCCGTCACCAACATGGCTGCCATCAGGAAGAGCTGCGAGGTTCCCTGTCCGACGGTCGCCATCAGCAGGGAACCGGCCAGGATCAGCCCGGTCCCCAGCAATACCACCGGCCGGTACCCGTACCTGAGAACCACCCTTCCGCACAGGGTGCTGCCTATCGGCCACCCGATGGACATGGGTGCCAGGGTGGCGCCGGCACTCACGGCGGTGCCGGCCAGCACCCCTTGGACGAAGGGCGGGACGAAGGAGCTGAACCCCATCAAGGTGGTGCCCAGCAGGAAGTTGGCGCCGTAGGAGACGGATAGCACCCGGTTCCTGAACAGCGGGATGGGCAGGAGGGGCTCCGCGATGCGGGTCTCGTGCCAGAGGAAGAGGCCCAGCAGGAGTGCGCCCGCGGCCAGCAGGCTCCAGGAGGAGAGTGGCAGGCCGCTGCGGGTCTGTCCGAACTCGAGAAGCCCCAGCAGCAGGAGGCTCACGGCGATGGTGAGACCCGCTGCTCCGGCGTAATCGATGGACCGGCGCTGGTGGGCGATCCCCTCGTGGAGGTAGAGGGCGAACAACAGGATGGAGAGGATCCCGAAGGGCAGATTGACATAAAAGACCCACCGCCAGCCGATGTGGTCGACGATCAGCCCCCCGGCAGCCGGACCGACGATGGCCGAGATCCCCCACACGGCGCTCAGGAACCCCTGGATGTGGGCTCGTTGCTGGACCGAGTAGATGTCTCCGACGACGGTGATGGACACGGGGAGCACGGCGCCGGCTCCCAACCCCTGGAGGGCTCGGAACAGGATCAACTGCTCCATGCTGGTCGCCGCGCCGCACAGAACGGAGCCACCCAGGAACAGCAGGGCGCCGACGATGAAGATCGGCTTGCGCCCGTATATGTCGGCCAGCCGCCCGTACACCGGAACGGTGGTGGTGGAGGTGAGCAGGTAGGAAGAGAAGACCCAGCTGTAGAGGGCGAGACCTCCCAGGGTGCCAATTATGGTCGGCATGGCGGTGCCGACCACGGTGGTATCCAGGGCCGCCAGGAAGGTGGCCAGGATCACGGCCACCGTGACTGCTAACCTATCGGTGGGGCGACGCATATCGAGAACGGCCCTCTGTCCGGAATTGGCGTCAACTCTCGATAGTCTACCTTAGAGCGGGGGGCGAGGGGAACGGGTCGTGGGGGTCGGGTCAGGGCCTTTTAGTTGTCACCCTGAGCGTAGCGAAGGGTCTCCACGCACATGTGCAGAGATTCTTCGCTGCGCTCAGAATGACACGGCCGTGGCCTTGACGCTGCACTTTGTGGGTTTGGCACCGGAAGACTAAAAGGTCCTGGGGGTCGGGTCTTCTCCGGGAGTTGGGGCACGTTCTTTGCCTGCACTGGGCACCGGCCGGGTCGCGGTGCAGCGGGGTGGCGACAGCTCCGGTGGAGGTCTACGGGCAGATGTACTACGGTTGGTGGTGGTGGTGGTGGGTGGGCATTGCCGTCCTGATCCTGATCGGCCTCTGGCTTCTGGCGACATGGTCGCGGACGAGACGCCCGCCCGGAAGGGGTCCGGGCGAGATGCCTCCAGACAGAGACAGCGCTCGCCGCATCCTGGACGAGCGGTATGCCAGGGGGGAGATAACCCGAGAGCAGTACGAGCAGATGCGGCGGGACCTGGGGGATAGGGACTCCCCTTGACCGGACGCAGGGGGGCGTCCCGGCGACGGCGCGAGCATAGCCGCCAGTACCCCTGCGACGGTACCGATTGTGCGAATTGCGGGCCTTCCCTGGGGGGAGATGGAAACCCGGCGAGCGAAGGGGCACGAGGCGGAGGCGAAGCCCACTACCGAAAGGGGGAGGCAACGTGAGCTACCAGGGGGGGAACTCGGGGGCAGGGTTTCTCACCGAGCAACGTGCATTGGTGGTGCCCTTGGTCCCCATCGTCCTGCAGGCCCAAAGTCAGCCCAGCTCTAGCTGGTACAGCTCTTTGATCTGGCTGTTGGTGCTGCTGTTGGGGGTAATCCTGGTGCTGTTCTTCATGCGTAGGGTCAGCGCCCAACCTGGGGACAGCAACATCCTCTCCTTCGGTAGAAGCCGCGCCCGGAGGATAACGCCGGATCAGCCTAAGGTGCACTTCAGCGATGTGGCCGGCGTGGATGAGGCGAAGGAGGAGCTGGCGGAGGTGGTGGAGTTCCTGAGGTCGCCTCAGAGATTCAGCGCCGTGGGGGCCCACATCCCGAAGGGGGTCCTGCTGGTGGGACCTCCGGGCACCGGTAAGACCCTCCTGGCTAGGGCGGTGGCGGGGGAAGCCTCCGTTCCCTTCTTCCAAATCAGCGCCTCGGAGTTCGTCGAGCTCTTCGTCGGGGTGGGGGCCTCCCGCGTCCGCGACCTGTTCGACGAGGCCAAGAAGAACGCCCCTTCCATCGTCTTCATCGACGAGATCGACGCCGTGGGGCGGCAGCGGGGTCGGGGGCTGGGTGGCGGCAACGACGAGCGGGAGCAGACCCTGAACCAGATCCTGGTGGAGATGGACGGTTTCGACCAGAACACCGGGATCGTGGTGATCGCGGCCACCAACCGCCCGGACATCCTGGATTCGGCGCTGCTGAGGCCCGGTCGGTTCGACCGAAGGGTGGCCCTGGACAGCCCGGACCTGAGGGGCAGGGAGGAGATCCTGCAGGTGCACGCTCGGGGGAAGCCGCTTTCTCCCGAGGTCAGCCTGCCGACGGTGGCCCGGGAGACCCCCGGCTTCTCGGGGGCGGATCTGGAGAACCTGCTCAACGAGGCAGCGATCCTGGCGGCGCGGCGCAACAGCACGGTGATCACCCCCACGGACGTGGACGAGGCCATCGAACGGGTGATCGCGGGGCCGGAGAGGAAAGGGCGCCTCCTCAGCGACCAGGAGAAGACCCTCACCGCCTATCACGAAGCCGGCCACGTCCTGGTGGCCCACTACATGCCCCACCTGGATCCCCTCCACAAGGTGACCATCGTGGCCCGAGGGCAGACGGGAGGGCACACCATGCTGCTACCCACCGAGGACCGCCACCTGTTGACGAAGTCCCAGATGGCGGAGATGTTGGCCCTCGCCCTGGGAGGGGTGGCGGCGGAGGAGGTGACCTTTGGCGAGGCCAGCACCGGAGCCAGCAACGACCTCCAGCAGGCCACCGAGACCGCTCGCAAGATGGTAACCCTCTACGGCATGAGCGATGAGGTCGGCACCGTCAGCCTGACCTCCACCGGATTGGTGGACTACCTGGGGACCGACGTGATGGAGCAGCGGAACTACAGCGAGGAGACGGCTGCCCTGGTCGATCGGGAGGTCCGTCGCCTGATCGACGAGGCTCGAGCGCAGGCCAAGACCCTGATCTCCACTCGCCGAAAGGAACTGGTCACGGTGGCCGAGAAGCTGAAGGAAAAGGAGACCCTTACCGACCAGGACGTAAGCCGCTTGCTGGGGCCGCGTCCGAAGGCTACCCCGGGGAAGGACGCCGAGCAGGCGGCATGACTTAGCGGGTACGGCTGTCGCGCATCCCGGCGAACCTGCCCGGCCTCTCCGGCTGAGACCTCAGTCGATGTCGCACCGGTTGCCGAACTCCCCCCGCAGGAAGAGCATGGTGATCGCACCGAGCAGCCACACGGAGCCCGTCCAGACTAAGCGGAAGCCCAGCATCATCGCCAGCCCTTCGGTGAAGCCGTATCCCAGTGCCTGGGCTGCAGCTACCCCTCCCGCCTCGATGACTCCCAGATTGCTGGAGAAGGGTACCAACTCCTCCACCGCTATCGCGAAGAGGTAGATGGTCAGCGCCTCCCCGAAGGAGAGACCGGTGATCCCCATCCCGTGGGCCGTAACGAAGAAGCCCGCCACGAGGCTTACCAGGTACACGCCGGCAATCGGCAGGGCGACGGCGGCGACCCTGGGGCTGAAGAGGTCTCGGACCCCTTCCACGGTCTCGATGAACTCCGGCCCCAACTTCCGTAGGGGCCCGACCTGAAGCAGATCCCCCGCCCGGTCCCGCACCGGCGTGACCTTGAGGAAGAGGGCTGCCACGGCCGCGCCGGCCACGAAAACGCCGAGGATGACGGGGCGCAGCCAGCTCCACTGAGGGATGTTCACTATCCCCACGATCAGGAGGCAGACGATGGCCTCCATCGCCAGCACCGCCGTCGTAGCCGCCGAGGAGCGGGAGAAATCGGCGCAGGCGGTGCTGCGCAGCACGTAGTTCTGGGCGTAGATGCCTGCCGGGACGGGGAGGGTCATCTCGCCCACCGCGAAGGACAGGAGTGATTGTCTCCAGGTGGCGAAGATGCCCTCTTGTCCCAGATAGCGATGGAACTGCCCCCATTTCAGGGCCAGGTAGACGACCGTCAGTGCGAAGACGATGGCTATGGCGGCCAAGGACAGACTGACGATGTAGCCCATAACCTGAGAGATGTTGGAGATGCTGAAGACGAAGGCCAGGAGAGCCGCGCTCAGCAGCACGGGTATCACGATCCTGGCTCGGAGCAACCTTTTCCACATCCTCGTGTGGGGCCTCCTTCGAGGCCCCGGTCAAGCAGGTTGCGTTCCGCTCTCTCGGTGCTACTTGGGCAGCTTATCCAGGACCACGTCGAAGTAGCTTTGTCGGAGCAGGACCAGGAAGACGGCGTTCACCAACTGCTGGCTCTGGGCGAAGATGGTGTCGATGACCAGCACCTCCTCGCTTTCCTCCCCCAGATCGGCCAGCACCACGTCCAGAACCGCCCCGCTCATGTCCACCACCACGGCCGGGGGGGAGAGGGACAACGCCATGCCGGCGCTGTCGGCCAGGGCCGCCAGAAAGAAGGAGGCCGAGATGTTGCCCACCTCTCCCAGGGCTGAGCGGGCCATCTCGGGCAGGTCCGGGCGGGGCTCCACCGCCTCGCCCAACAGCATGGAGGCCAGGCTGCAGCCGTCTTTCATCGGCAGCATCAGCAGCATGTGGCCCTGGATTTCCCCGCTGATTCTCACGTAGGTGGCCGTCACGACCACCTCGGGGCCGCCCACCAGGTTGGGCACGGAGTCCAGCGGGACGCGCCGAAGCTGGGCCGCCTTGGCATCGATGGTGGTGCCGGTCATCTCGGAGAGGGCGCGACCGGCCCGCTGGCAGCCGATGTCCGCGATCACCGACAGCGCCAACAGGGTGTCACCAAGCCGACGGCCGCGGGGGGTGCTGCGCCGGTCGTCTTCACCCGAACGGTTTACCCCAGCCCATCCGTTTTCGTTCACGCCGCCTCCCTCATTTCCCTCCGGACTTTCGCTGCCGATCGCCGCCGTCCCCCAGGCACGGTGGCGGCCCAAGGAATCGTCCAGGCAAGTCACTACGGGGGACACCCACACGGGTCTAGGCCCGGTCAAAGGGGGCAGAGGCCGGGTGTGCGGTCGTTAGTCTACCACTACTCAACAACCGCGCAAAGGGTTTGGGGAACTTCTACTAGGCCAACAGGGCGAACTGATCGGCGGTGAGGCGGAAGCTGCACCAGTCCTCCAACTGCTTCGCGCCGAGCTGCCGGTAGAAGGCCATGGCGGAGCTGTTCCAGGTGAGGACCTGCCACTCCATACGCCCACAACCGCGACGGACTGCTTCTCGTGCCAGCTCCCGCATTAGAGCCCTGCCGGCTCCCAGCCGGCGCGCTTCCGGCAGGACGAAGAGATCCTCCAGGTAGAGAGTCGGCCGTGCCAGGAAGGTGGAATAGCTCTCGAAGTAGACGGCATAGCCGACGATTCGATCGTCCTGTTGAGCCAGCAGCACGCTGAAGCGGGGGGGATTGGACAGGGAATCCTGAGCCAGCCGCCGGCGCGCCTCGTCATCTGGAGGGGGCAGCTTCTCGTAGCGGGCAAGGGCGTCGATCAGCCCGAGGAAGGCCGGCAGGTCTTCTCCCGTGAGGGGGCGGACGGCTGCGGGCTCGGGGTCGCCGGTGTGGCTGGCCATGGGATGGGAGTATCCTCCTTTTGGGGCAGAGTAGCCCGATGGGGCGCGGGAAGCAAGGATATCGTATACTGCCCATCTGGGGAATAGAGCCCGTTGCTTCCAGTAGCGACGGGTGGCCCCTGACCGGTCGCGAAGCCTGTGGTCGCCACGGGACCGGTCGGGGGCGACCGGCACCCACCATCCAGCCGAGAAGGAATATGCTGCCCGATACACAAACCCTGGCGGTGTTCCTGGCCGCCACCCTGATGCTGAACTTCACCCCAGGGCCGGACATGCTGTACGTCATCGCCAACAGCGTCGGTCGCGGCCAAAAGGCCGGGGTCGTCTCCGCCTTGGGCATCGGGGGCGGTAGCATCGTTCACACCCTGGCGGCTGCCGTCGGTCTCTCGGCGCTGCTGATGTCCTCTGCCCTGGCCTACGACGCGATCAGGTACGGTGGCGCTGCCTATCTGCTGTACCTGGGTTTCAAGACGATCACCGGCAAGGGGGTGTCGATCCCGACCCAGAGGCTGAAGGAGGAGAGGCTGCTGCGCATCTTCCGCCAGGGGGTTGCCACCAACGTCCTGAACCCCAAGGTGGCGCTGTTCTTCCTCGCCTTCATCCCCCAGTTCGTGGATCCGTCCCGGGGCTCCGTCGTGTTGCAGTTCCTGCTGCTGGGCACCCTGTTCAACTGCTCGGGCACCCTGGTGAATACGGGGGTTGCGCTGGCGGCCGGCTTCGTGGGTAACCGGCTATCCACCAGCGCCGGCTTCTCTCGGGCGCAGCAGTGGTTCACCGGCAGCGTCTTCATGGCGTTGGGGGCCCGGATAGCGCTGGCGGGGCCGAAGTAGGAGCGCGTGGGTCCAGCAGGTCTCGCAAGCCGTCTCCCAGCAGGTTCAGGCCGACCACCGTCATGGTTACGGCCAGGCCTGGGAAGACCGCCAGCCACCAGGCGGTATCCACGTAGTTTCTTCCGGCGGCCAGGAGGGCCCCCACCGCCACGGCCGCCACCAGGGCGAAGCCCAGGTAGAGGGCCGCCGAGTGGCGAAAGGTATCCAACAACAGCGACCACCCGCCGTGGTTGCCGGGGGTTCGCTTCCGAGGCACGGGGCAACGAGCCTGGGGGTACCAGAAGAACCAGAAGCGCTGCAGCAGGGCGTGGAGAGCCCGAACCGCGCCGGCCGGTAACCTTGGCGCGACCTGCTTGGAGCTGTCCACGGGAGGATCGAGATTCACCGCACCCCACTCCGAGCCGATCAAAGGGCGTGGTGCCGCACGCGGGGGTCGAGGGCCGCGTGGAGAAGGTCCACCACCAGGTTCACCGACAGGCAGATGGGCACCACCACCAGCACCGCGCCCATCACCACCGGGAGGTCGCGATCGAAGATGGCCTGCACCGTGAGCCTGCCGAGCCCAGGCCAGGCGAAGATGGTCTCCACGACGAAGGCGCCCCCCACCAGGTAGCTGAGGTTCAACCCCAGCACCGTCAGGGCCGGGATCAGGCTGTTGGGGAGGATGTGGCGCAGCAGCGCCTGCCTGGGCGACAGACCTTTGGAGAGGGCTGTGCGGACGAAATCGGCGCCCTTGACCTCCAGGACGCTGGAGCGCACCAGCCGCGCGACGGTGGCGGCTCCCGGCAGGGCGAGGGTGATGGCTGGCAGGATCAGGTGGGCCGGTGAGCCCGATCCGAACACCGGTAGCCAGTGGAGATGCAGGGAGAAGACCATCACCAGCAGCATCGCGACCCAATAGGGTGGCAACGCCAGCCCCAACACCGTGCCGCCGATGGCCGCGACGTCTATGCGGCTGCCCGGCCTCGAGGCAGCCAGCAGGCCGACGGTGAAGCCGACGACGGTGGCCAGGCCCATGGCCACCAGTGCCAGGAGAACCGTGGAGGGGAACCGCTCCACCAACAGGTCGCCGACCCTCCGGTCGCTGATCAGCGATTCCCCCAGGTCGCCCCGCAGCAGGGCCCCGGCCATGTACTCCCCGTACCGCTCCCAGAGGGGAGCGTCCAGCCGCATCTGGGTGCGCAGGGCGGCGATCTGCTCGGCGGAGGCGTTCTCGCCTATCAACCCTCCGCCGCGTCGCCCGGCGCGAAGGTGAGGGCTACGTAGGCCAGGAAACTGACCACCAGCAGGGTGATCAGTGCGGCTCCAATTCGTCGTATCAGGTAGTAGGTCACCCCGTCAACGCTCCCATGTGGCTACGGTTGCCAGGACGAACAGGATGGACAGGATATGGTGATTTCGATGGGTAGGGCGGGGTACAAGACCCCGCCCTACGTGTCAAAACCAGATTGGCGGACTATTAGTTTCCCCCGATCGTCACGTCGTTGATCAGCATCCGCCCCAGGGATCCCACCTTGACGTCCTTCACCCGGTTGCGGAGCACCATTCCCTCCATCGGGTGGTAGAGGGGCTGCCACGGGGCTTCGGTGAGGATCGTCTTCTGGGCCTCCTGGTATAGAGGGACTCGCTTAGCCTGATCCAGCTCCTCGGCGCCCTGCTTCAGCAGCGCATCCACCTGCGGGTTGGAGTAGAAGACCCGGTTGGTCTGCCGTATTCGGCTGGAGGAGATGTAGATGTTCAGGGCATCGGGATCGTTCCAGTCGTAGCGCCAGAGGATCAGGTCGAAGGATCCCTCCGTCGAGGCCTTCATCACCGCCGCCGAGTCAAGCTGCTGGATCTCCACGGGGACGCCGATGGCCTTCAGCTGGCTCTGGAGCAGGGTGGCGATGGCGTCGTTGGGCGACCGGGTAGAGGGGGGCAGCGGGGTGCCCGCCTCGATGCCGAAGCCGCCCAGGGCCGTCTTGACGATGTCGGCCTTGTTGACGGCGTAGGACAGCGCCTGCCGCACCTTGACCTCGTCGAAGGGGGGCTTGGCGCAGTTGTAGCCCAGGTAGATCAGCGAGTCGAGGTTGATCGGCTCCAGCTGCAAGCTCTTGTCGTTCTTGACCTTGTCCAGGAAGGTGGGCTCGGTGACGAAGATGACGTCCACGTCGCCCGACTGGAGGGCGGAAAGCTGGGTGTTGGCGTCGGGGATCAGCTTGTAGACCAGCTTGTCCAGCTTCACCGGCCCCTTGTTGGTTACCTCGGCAGGACCCCAGTTGTAGTCGGGGTTGCGAACCATGGTGATGCTCACGCCCCGCTTCCACTCCCCCAGCTTGAAGGGCCCGGTGCCGACCGGTTTGCTACCGAAGTCGTCGCCGGCTGCCTTAACGGCAGAGGGGCTCAAGATGCCGGCATAGGGCATCGCCAGGGTGCTCCATATGGTCGCCGTGGGCTTCTCGAAGCTGAAGCGCACCGTCAGGTCGTCCAGCGCCTCGATCCTGGAGATCTCCTTGACGTTGGCCGCGATGGGCGACTTGTCTCCTACCTTCTTGAAGCGATCGAAGGTGAAGGCCACGGCAGCGGCGTTCAGCGGGGATCCGTCGTGGAACTTGATGTCGCTCTTCAGCTTCACGTCGATGGCCTTGCCGTCGGGGGATAGCTGCCAGCTTTCGGCCAGGTGGCCGACGAACTTACCGTCACGCGTTCGAGTGACGAGGGTGTCGAACAGGTAGGGCAGCACCAGGTTGAGCCCCGAGTTGGCCGCGCCCTGGGGATCCATGGAGGTCGGCTCGGCCGTCATGGCTCGCGTCAGCGTGCCGCCGCCACTGCTGCTGCCACCTCCCTTCGCTGCCGGTTGAGAGGGCTGTGACGAGCCACAGGCCGTGAAGGTGATGGCGATGAGCATCAGCGCGACGATCCGAGCGACTTTGAGCATTCCAACCTCCCGTGATTGGTTTGAGGGCGGCTCGCCTTGGCTGCCCATTTCCCCCTCCCTTTGGGAGAGAGTCAGGGTGAGGGCTGTTGCTTCAGCATGGCCTCCGCGGCCAGCTGGCCGCTGTGGATGCAGTCGGGGATGCCTACCCCGCGGTACGAGCTACCGGCCAGGTAGAGCCCCGGATGGGTGGCGCACAGCCTGTCGATCTCCGCCAGCAGCTCCAGATGGCCGACGTCGTACTGGGGATGGCTGTCCTTCCAGCGATGCAGGTAGGTCAGGGCCGGCTTGGCGTCCACCCCCATGATGGAGCGCAACTCCTCCCGAGCGATGTCGATCATCTCCTCCTCGGGCAGCAGCGCGGGCAGTTCGTTGGTGGCGCTTCCCAGGAAGCAGCGCAGCAGCGCCAGCCCCTCCGGGGCCCGGTCGTCGAACTTGGTCGAGCTCCAGGTGCAGCCGGTGATGCGCCGCCCCTCCTTGCCCGGGATCACGAAGCCGAAGCCCCTCAAGGAGTGCGACAGCGTCTCCTTCCGGTAGCCGAAGGACACCGTTGCCGTGGATACGTAGCGGATGGAGCTCAGCCTGGCGGCCATCTCCCCGTCCATCTCCGCCACCAGGGATGAAGCCGCTCGGGCCGGAGTCGCCAGCACCACCGCGTCGGCCTCCAGTTGGGCCCCATCGTCGAGGGTGAGCCGGTAGTCTCCGCCGCCGTTCCTGCTCAGCCGCGCCACGCTGCGCCCCAGCAGGACCCGGCCGCCCTGCAGCCGGCCGGCCACCGAGGACACCATCTCCTCGAGCCCCCCCCGCAGGGTCATGAAGGTGGGCAGGACCTTGCCGTTACCGGGACGGTGGGCCCGGCGTCCGGCGATCATCCCCCGCATGAGGCTGCCGTGCTTTCGTTCGAGGTCGACGAAGCGGGGGAAGCTGGCCAGCAGGCTCTGCCGCTCGGGATCGGAGGTGTGGATGCCCCCCATCAGCGGCTCGGCGATCTTCTCCAGGGCCTCGCTGCCCAGCCGCCGCCGGACGAAGTCGGCCACGCTCTCGTCCGACCGATCTTTTCGGGGGGGAATGACCAGGTCCAGCCCCATGCGCAGCTTGCCCAGGGGCGAGATCAGGGTGGAGAGTGCAAAGGGCGTGAGCCGGGTGGGGACTATCAGCAGCACGCCGTCGGGGAGCTCCCGCAGCTTCCCCTTCCACAGGATGTACACCTTGCGGCTGGCCTCGTTGGTCCCGATGAGGCGATCCTCGATGCCGAGCCGCCGGCACAGCTCCACGGCCCACGGCTTCTGAGTGAGAAAGGAGTCGGGCCCTCCCTCGACTACGAAGCCGTCCTGCCGATGGGTGACGATCTTCCCGCCCAGGCGGCCGTCGCTTTCGATGAGGGTGCACTCCAGGGGCACGCCCGAGTCTCGGGCGCCCTCCTGCAGGTAGTAAGCGGCGGATAGACCCGCGATGCCGCCTCCGACGATGGCTACGCGCATATGCCGCTCGCGCGAAGGCTCGCTCCGGCGAACCTCACGCGTCCTCTCCTTTGAGATAGAGTTCCACGACCCCGGACTGGACCTCGCCCAGCAGCCTCTCGATGCGGCGCAGCATTCGCACGCTGGCCTCTCGTTGGGTTGTGGTAGCCTGTGGCTGCTCGAGGAGGGCCACCTCCACAAGGGTGGTCCTGAAGAAGCTGATGGCCTGCAGCAGATCGGCCAGGGATTGGCCTCGGTGGAGGGCGTTGCTGGCGTGCATGGTCCCGATGGACCGTGCTTCCGACAGCAGTTCGTCGCCGTCGTCGGTGCGGGCCAGGTACTGGAGGGTGAGTCCCATCAGCCGCCGACCCAGGTAGCGTTGGGTTTCCCGCTCGGCCTCGCCGTATGCGGTCACCCATTGTTGGCCGGGGATGTCCTGCCGGGTGTGAGCGATGGCGTGATCGACCAGCCCCTGCTGGGGGGCTATCGGGCAGTGGGTGCGGTGGTGCTGTTGCTCGAACCGCTCCAGGTCCGCCAGTCGAAACCGGCGGTGGCCTCCAGGGGTGAGGAAGGCGTCCACGGCTCCCTCATCTGCCCAGCGGCGAAGGGTGGTAGGGTGAATGCCCAATCGCTCGCTGGCCTGCTCCAGAGTGAGCCACTTGCCCCTGCGAGGGGCCTCTTCCGGCATCGTCACGGTGCTTCTGCCCTCCTGGCCTTTCTCTCGCGGAAAACGGGGCTCTCCCCGGCGAGATCCCCCTAGCAGCCACGTCCGGCCCCGACGGCAGCATATCTGAGCAAAAATGGGCAAACCTGCACAATTGTACGGTCAGTCGCCGCCTTCGGTCAAGTTGAAGGGGGAGACTATCCTCGTGCTATACTGGCTTGAGCCGCCCATATCCACAATGATCTAGATGAAGCTTCGGTAGTGGCCGGCGATCTTGCCGCTGGAGGAACGGTGTGCGATGAGGCGGGTGCTGATCGGTGCGCTCGTGCTGGTGGCAACGTCCCTGGCGATAGCCGCTACAGCCCTGGCCCAGCCGAAGCCGGAATTCACCCTGGGGTTCAGGGCGCTTGCCGACCTCATCCCGAATGTGGTCGCTGAGCCGGTGGAGAACGAGCACCACGGGGCCAACGGCGACTCCCTTCAGGCGACCTCCCGAGGGCTGATGGCGTGGCGCAAGGCGGACAACTGGACGGCCTTCACCGACGGCGCCACGACCTGGATCAACGGTCCCAACGGGCTGGAATCCCGCCCCAACGGCGAGCGCTTCTCCTGGGAGAAGGAGCCGGAGACACCCACTTCCGGCCCGGCGGATCCGGCTCCCACCCCTGCCCCCGCCGGTGGGGGACCGACGACCCTGCCTGCCGGTCTCGACCACCTGGGTCCCGATGGCAAACCGCTTCACGTGGCGGGGATAGCCTTCTCCCCCGACGGCCAATGGCTGGCCTCGGCGGCCTACAGCCCGACCTTCGAGGCGGACCCAACGGTGAAGCTGTGGGAGGTGGCCACCGGCCGCGAGGCGCGCACTCTCACCGCCCCCAAGGGTTGGATCCTGGGGGTGGCCTTCTCGCCCGACGGACAAATGCTGGCCACGGCGGGCTCCGATGGGTCCGTCATCCTGTGGGATAGGGCCGGCGGCAGCCGGCTGCGCACCCTGAGCTGGCCCGACTGGATATGGGCCGACAGCGTGGCCTTCTCGCCGGACGGGAAGTTGGTGGCCTCCGGTGGGTCCAACGGGACCATACGGCTGTGGGAGACGGCCACCGGCAACCTCTCTCGTACCCTGGGAGAGGGCGACTGGACCTGGACCTTCGGAGTGGCCTTCTCCCCTGACGGCCGGTTTCTGGCCGCAGGCAGCTGGGACGGAAACGTGGAGCTGTGGGACCTCTCCAGCAACACTCAGGTAAAGACCCTTCGGCATCCCTGGCAGGTGCACGAGGTGGCTTTCTCTCCCGACGGCCGCCTGCTGGCCACCGGCTCGCGGCTGGGGACGGTCAAGCTGTGGGACCCGGCCACCGGCAACGAGGTCCGCACCCTGCCCCACGACAAGAAGGTCAACAGCGTCGCCTTCTCTCCCAACGGGGGGTTGCTGGCCGTGGGGCTGGCGTCCGACCCCGGAGGCAAGGCGGTCTACCTGTGGGACGTGGCCGGCGGGAGCCAGGTGGCGGCCCTCGCCGGACAGCGGCTCTGGTCTGAAGGCGTGGCCTTCTCTCCGCAGGGAAACGTGCTGGCCTCGGGGGGCGCCGGGGGAGACGTGAAGCTGTGGAGGATTCGATAGGGGTAGCGCCGGGGGGAAGTGATCGGAAGGGCGAGGCATTTCCGCGCGGAAATGCCTCGCCCTTTGCGCATCAGCGGTTGCGGTCGAAGGCCACTGAGTAGAAATCCAGGTACTGGGGCGTGTGCTCTATCCAGTAGGTGGTGAAGTGAATCCCCGGG
>DAHVXI010000058.1:0-12416 GCA_027356795.1 Chloroflexota bacterium
CCGTAAGCTGGACGTGATGACGGTGGAGGGGAACGGGGCGAACCCCCTGGTGCTGGAAGAGGCGGGTGCGAGACAGGCGGACCTGGTGGTGGCGGCCACGGACATCGACGAGGTCAACATGGTGTCCTGCTTCACCGCCAAGCAGATGGGGGCTCGGCGCACCATCGCGCGGCTGCGACGGGAGGAGTACGTCACCAACGGTGGAGCCGCCACCTTCTCGGCCATGGGGATCGACCACGTGGTGACTCCGGAGCTGGTGGCTGCCGAGGAGATCGTCGACGTCCTCTCCTCCGGTTCGGCCTTGGCGGCCGAGGATTTCGGGGCCGGCAAGATCCGGATGGTGGAGTACAAGATCGTCGACGCCCCGATAATGAACGTGCCTCTGTCGGAGGTGAAGTTCCCCAAGCCCTGCAAGGTGGTGGCCATGATGCGGCCTGAGGGCACCATCATCCCTCGCGGGAGCGATGTGATCCGGCCCGGCGACCACATCTACGTGGTGGCGGAACGGGGCCACATCCGGGATCTGGAGCCCCTTTTCGGCGTTGCCAAGGGGGCGGGGGCTCCCCACAGCATCACCCTCTTCGGGTGCGGGCGCGTCGGCTTCCAGCTGGCCAAGACCCTGGAGCGGCACAACGTGCGGGTGAAGGTGATCGAGCAGAATCGAGAGCGCTGCGATCTGTTGGCGGCGGAGCTCAAGAGCGCTCGCGTGGTCTGCGGGGACGAGCACGAGCTGGACCTGTTCCGAGAGGAGGCGATACCGGGGGCCGACGGCTTCGTGGCCATCACCGCCAGGGGTGAGCTGAACATCCTTATCGCCCTGCTGGCCAAGCAGATGGGGGTCAGGCGCACCGTAGCCGTGTTCAACGAGCCGGAGTACGTCCCCCTGGCCGAGAGGTTCGGGATCGACGCCGCCATCAGTCCGCTGCTGTTGAGCGCCGGGGCGATCCTCAAGTTCGTGCGGCGGGGGCAGGTGCTGGCCCTTACCCTGCTGGGGCAGCAGCAGGCCGAGGCCATCGAGCTGGTGGCCACCCCCGGCTCCCGGGTGGTGGGAAAGTCACTCAGTGAGCTGAAGTTCCCTCGAGGCGCGACGGTGGGCGCCATCCTGCGCGGCGGAAAAGCGACGGTGCCGGACGGCGAGACCCGGCTCATCGCGGGGGACAGAGTGGTGGTGGTGACCCTTCCCTCCACCGTCCAAGCCGTGGAAGGGCTGTTCGGGCCTGCATGAGAGTCGGCGTCGTAGCTCACTACCTGGGGCTGCTGCTGGCCCTCTTGGGCGGGCTGATGCTGGTGCCCTTCGGGGTCAGCGTGCTCTATCAGGAGAGCGACCAGCAGGCGCTGTTGGCCTCCGCCCTGATAACCGCCCTCATCGGCGCCACCCTCTGGTTTTGGACCCGCAAGCAGCCCGGGCCGATGATGCGCAAGGAGTCGTTCATGGTGGTGGCGCTGGGGTGGGCCCTCGCCTCGGCCTTCGGCGCCCTGCCCTACATGCTGGCCGGCACCTTTACCGGCTACATCGACGCCTACTTCGAGACCATGTCCGGGTTCACCACCACGGGCTCCTCGGTGCTGGCCGACATCGAGGCCCAACCCCATGGGATCCTCTTCTGGCGGGATTTCACGCAGTGGCTGGGGGGCATGGGGATTATCGCCCTCTTTATCGCCCTGGTGCCGCTGACCCGGATCGGCGCCGCGGGCGCCTCGGCCCTGTTCGAGGATGAGGCCCCGGCGCCCCAGGCAGATCGGGTTACCCCGCGGATCCGGGACACCGCCAAGGCGCTGTGGGTGATCTACACGGCGATCACCGTGGCCCAGATCATCCTGCTGCTGCTGGCCGGGATGCCTCTCTTCGACTCCGTCACCAACACCTTCGGCACCATGGCGACGGGAGGATACTCTCCCCGCAACGCCAGCATAGCCCACTACAAGAGCCCGGCCGTCGACTGGATCATCATCGCCTTCATGGCGATCGCCGGGGCCAACTTCGGCCTCTACTACCTCATGTTGCGGGGCAAGATCGGTCGGGCCCTGGCCGATACGGAGCTGCGGGTGTATCTCGCCATCCTGGCGGGGTGCAGCCTGCTGGTGGCCATCGACCTGATGGCGAACGCCGGGTACGGTTCCTTCGGCGAGGCCATTCGCTTCGCGGCCTTCCAGATAGTTTCCCAGCAGACCACCACCGGCTTCGCCACGGCGGACTTCGACCTGTGGCCATGGTTCTCCAAGGCGCTGATCCTGCTGGTGATGTTCATCGGCGCCTCCTCGGGGTCCACCGGTGGGGCCCTCAAGGTGATCCGGCTGGTCATCGTGACCAAGTACGCCCACCGCCAGCTGTACAACGCCTTCCATCCCCGGGTGGTGCTGCCGATCAAGATGGGCGGCCGGGTCGTTGCCGAGAACATCGTTCGGGAGAGCGTGGCCTTTTTCATCCTGTACCAGTCGATCTTTCTGTTCTCGACCCTGGCGGTCCTCGCCCTGGGGCTGGACCTGGTCACCGCCCTCAGCGGTGTGGCGGCCACCCTGGGGAACGTGGGACCCGGACTGGCGAGGGTGGGGCCGACCCTGAACTTCTCGCCGATGCCCGATCTGGTCAAGATCATCTTCACGTTCGACATGTACGTGGGGCGGCTGGAGCTGTGGACGGTGCTCATCCTGCTCCGGCCCGCCTTCTGGCGCGAACCGTAACGGGTCCTGGGTCCTGGGTTGTTGCTGGTGGGCTTTGCGTGTGCTAGTATCGCCCGCGCGAGCAGGGCGCAGCCTGGCGGGGTTTGGGGTGCCCCCAGACGATCTCTCACTGTTTCAGCCATTGAGTGACGACCGCAGGGAGGAGTTGCAGTGACGCACTATTCCATCGCCTGCATTCCGGGAGACGGCATCGGCCGCGAAGTGATAGCTGCCGGCAAGCTGGTGCTGGAGAGGGCGCAGCGGCTTGCCGGCGGTTTTCAGTTGCGCTTCGACGAGTACCCCTGGAGCTGCGAGTACTACCTCCGGCATGGGGAGATGATGCCCAGGGATGGGCTGAAGATCCTGGAGGATTACGACGCGGTCTACTTGGGGGCCGTGGGCTTCCCGACGGTCCCGGACCACGTCTCCCTCTGGGGGCTCCTGCTCCCCATCCGGCAGGGCTTCGATCAGTACGTGAACCTGAGGCCCGTCAAGCTGCTGCCCGGCATCCCCTGTCCCCTGAGGGACAAGCGGCCGGATCAGATCGACTTCGTCGCCATTCGCGAGAACACCGAGGGGGAGTACGCCGGAGTGGGCGGACGGGTCCACGTCCACACCGATCGGGAGGTGGCGATCCAGACCGGCGTCTTCACACGGCAGGGGGTCGAGCGGGTGCTGCGCTACGCCTTCCAGCTCGCCCAGGATCGGCCCCGGAAGCAGCTGGTGGCGGCCACCAAGTCCAACGCCTGCCAGTACAGCATGGTGTTCTGGGACGAGGTGCTGGCGGAGCTGTCGGCGGACTATCCCGAGGTGAAGGCCTCCAAGATGCACGTGGATGCCCTGGCCGCCCAGTTCGTGCTGCGGCCCGAGGCCCTGGACGTAGTGGTGGCATCGAACCTGTTCGGTGACATCCTGACCGACCTGGGCGGGGCGCTGCAAGGGGGGCTGGGCATACCGGCAAGCGCCAACCTGAACCCCGAGAAACGGCATCCCTCCATGTTCGAGCCGGTCCACGGCTCCGCGCCCGACATCGCCGGCAAGGGGATAGCCAATCCCGTTGCTGCCATCTGGGCGGGGGCCACCATGCTGGAGTTCCTGGGGGAGAAGGAAGCCGGCCAGCGGGTGCTTCGGGCCATCGAGAGCGTGACCGGCGAAGGACGGGTGCTGACTGGCGATCTCGGCGGCCGGGCCACGACCCAGCAGATGGCCGAGGCGATCGCCTCGCGGCTGAGCAGCGCGGCCGAGTAGCCGCTGCCGCATGGGGAGTTGTCCCCGGCGTGCCGATCGCGATCGGAGGCCGTCGCGGAGAGACCACCACGCCGGGGCGAGCGGCCCCCCGGCCTTTGCCGATAGATGGGAAGCACCGTTGCCAAAGGCGGCGACGCTCGCGTTTCGACCCTCTCTCGAAGGGAGAGGGGTATTCCGACGGAGGAAGAAAGGAGTACTCGTATGATCTCACAGGTACGTTCCCTCGCCTTCCCTCGCACCCTTCAGGGCCAGCTGTTCCTGGCCACAGGCTTCGCCTGCCTCACAGCCCTTGGCGCCCTGGTCCAGATCCCCATGTGGCCGGTGCCGATCACCCTTCAGGTGCTGTTCGTCCTGCTCTCGGGGCTGGTGCTGGGGAGCCGCCTCGGCGCGCTCAGCCAGATGGAGTACCTGGCCATCGGCTTTGCCGGCGCCCCGGTGTTCACTCAGGGCAAGAGCGGGCTGATCGCCCTGCTCGGTCCGACCGGCGGCTACCTGGTGGGTTTCGTCCTGGGCGCCTACGTCGCCGGTTTGGTGGCGGAGTCGATCGCCCGACCCGGTAGGGTTCGCTTCTTCGTGGCCGGCCTCGTCGGGACGGCGGGGATCTACCTTTGTGGCATGGTCTGGCTGGCCACCTGGTTCGCCATTGGCCGCGGGACCAACTGGATCGTGGAGCTTGGGAGCGCCTGGCAGTTCGGTGTTCTGCCCTTCCTGGCGGTGGACGCCGGCAAGGCGTTGGTGGCCAGCGCCGTTACCCTGTCGGGCCGGGGGCTGGTGGCCCACCTGAAGCAGTAGGAAGCGCAAGATAAGCGTAGGGCGGGGCCCTGTGCCCGCCCCCTACCATGTGCTTGGAGGACGGGGGCGGCAGGGCAGAGCGCCCTGCCCTACGTTTCTCCCAGCTCTGTTGGACTGGATAGCAGTTCTCCGGCGTCGATGGGTATGAACCGGCCACTTGAGGCCGGTGGCTCCTTTCCTCTCCCCACCCACAGGACCATCTCGGCCGGCCTGAAGAGGACGCTGACGGCCGTCCCCTCGTTGGCCACCCTGGCCAGGGGGTTCCCGGGTTTCCCTCCGCACTCCGTGTCGGCCAGGGAGGCGAGGGCTTCCTCCACTCCCGCCCCGTGCCGATCGCACAGGGTTCGCAGCCTCTCCCATCGCCCCAGGGAGTGGGCCAGGAGATAGGGGCGCTGCCGGCGGGCCAGCTCGGGGCTGAGGAAGTGGTTGGTGGCCACCAGCAGGCCATCCTGAGGTAGCACCTCTACCACGGCGTCGCGAGTGACCTCGAAGAGGGTAGCGCTGTTCTCCCTTCCCGAGCTGGCCAGCAGGTTGTTGCCAATGGTCCGGCGGGCTCTCCGCAGGATCTGGCCGGTCTCTCGTAGAGAGGAGGCCTCCTCCATGGCCAGCCGGTAAAGGATGCTGGTGGGGGTCCCGTGGGGGGTGGTGCCGCGAAGGTAGGAGGTGAGGTTGCCGATGGAGAGACCATGCTGGCTCATGGCGGTGGTGGTGCCCACCAGTCCGGGCCAGCCGAGCGACAGGAAGGCGGCGCGTCCGCGGGGCCGGTACACGAAGAGGGTGGCCTCCCGAAGGAGCAGCCTGGCCAGCGCGCCGCCGTCCTCCAGGGGCGTGCCTCGGAAGTGGTAGTCCAGGTTCCTGCCGTGGATCAGCCCGCCATCCCGGCAGCGGCTGCCGAAGAGGGCGAAACTGGAGCAGGCCAGGTGGGGGCTGCGGGGCGCCAACCGCCGCAGGATGTTCAGCACGTCGTCCAGGGTGTTGATCAGCAGCAGGTCGGCATAGGGGACGCCGCTGCCCCGGGCTATCCCCCTCATCTCCTCCCTGAGGTGCAGGGGGATGTGGCGGTTCATGGCCAGGGCGAAGGTTAGTGCCACCAGCCGGAGCGGGAAGCCTCGGAGGGGGCCGACCCACCGGAAGACGTGCCGGTCCATCTGGTCCACCAGGAATCGGATCTCCTTCCCCAGCAGCCGCCCGTGACTCAGCCCCAGGGTAGCGGGATCCCCCTCCAGGACGATGGTTCGAAGATCGGACATCTGGCTATCAGCTCTCAGCGATCAGCAACCAGCCGCCAGTCGTCGATTGCCCCCGATCTCGGGCGAAGCAGTATATGCAGGTACCGGCCCAAAGCTCAACGCCGTTGTACCAGACCGTAGGAGCCGGCTCCTACAGGTGTAGCTGCTCCCTATGGTTGTTTTGGGCACTCATGAGGGCATGGCGCTGATAGTGCTTGCGGGCGCGAATAAGCAGCCGCTAAGATATCATCCAGGAGGCCCCGCCTTGCCCAAGCCCTCCGTTGCCATCCTGCACTATACCTGTCCCCCGGTGGTTGGCGGCGTCGAGCAGTTGATTGCCGTCCACGCCGGGCTGTTCGCGGAGCGCGGCTACCCCACCCGGGTCATTGCCGGGAGGGGTGAGCCCTTTCGCGACGGCGTGCCGGTGGAGCTGATCCCCTCGCTCTACTCCAAGGATCCGGAGCTGCTGGCCATCAACGAGGAGCTGGACCGGGGGGTGGTGAGCGACCGGTTCCACGAGGCAACGGGCCGGGTCGAGGCGGAGCTGAGGCGTGCTTTCGCCGGTGTGGAGCTCTGTGTGGTGCACAACGCCTTCACCCTGCACTTCAATCTGCCGCTGACGGTGGCGCTGCATCGCATCGCCCGTCGGGGTGATGGCCCCCGGTTCGTGGCCTGGTGCCACGACCTCTCCTGGAAGAACGAGCTGTACCTCCCGAAGATGAGGGAGGAGTCCCCCTGGCAGCTGCTGAAGCAGTCCCTGGATCGGCTCAGCTACGTGGTCGTGTCGGCTGCCCGGCAGCGGGAGCTGTCCGAGCTGCTGGGGCTGCCCCCGGAGCGACTGCGGGTGATCCCGGCGGGGGTGGACCCGGTGGCTCAGCTGAAGCTGGAGCCCGAGACGGCCGAACTGGTGCACGGGCTGAGGCTCCTCCAGGGGGAGCTGCTGATGCTGGCCCCGGTCCGGATCACCAGGCGAAAGAACCTGGAGATGAGCATCCAGATCGCCCACGCCCTGCTGGAACAGGGCGTCGACGCCAGGCTGGTGGTGACGGGTCCGCCCGGCCCCCACAACGTTCGGTCGGGCGACTACGTGGAGGAGCTGCGCCGTCTCCGGAGAGAGCTGGGCGTCGAGAAAGAGGTGATCCTGCTCTTCGAGCATCTGGAGCCCGAGCGGGGCGGGTACCCGGTGAACGACCGGATGATGTGGGACCTCTACTCCCTGAGCGATCTCCTGCTGTTTAGCAGCGCCCAGGAGGGCTTCGGGATACCGCTGCTGGAGGCGGGGCTCTTCAGGCTTCCGGTGTTCTGCTCCAACATCCCGCCTTTCCGGGAGATCGGTCTGGACGCCGTCTCCTACTTCGACCTGGACGAGGAGCCATCTGCCGTCGCGAAGCGGATGCGCGGATGGATGGAAGAGGACAGGGTCCACCGGCTGCGCCGGCGCATCCTTCGGCACTACTCCTGGGATTCCCTTTTCGACCGACAGATCGAGCCTTTGATTGGACCTCTGGAGCGCTTCGACCGGTCCCTCTGAGCGGCGGCAAGAAGGACGTCCGTGAGTCCTGGACCTTGGCCGGCGGCCGGGAGGACGGAAACCTCGTGGTTTGGGGGTGGTAATGGTAGGAACGGCTGAGAGAGATTTCACCATCCTGGTGCCCCTGTCGGACACCAGGTCGGCGGGTGACCTGATCAAGATCGCCGGAACGCTGATGCCGGTGCAGGCGGACGAGCGACGGGGCCGGGTGGTGGCCCTGGGCGTGGTGGAGGTGCCGGAGGAGGTGGATTTCAGCCACGGCGCTCGCCCTGCCCAGGCCCATCGGCAGCGACTGGGGCGGATCTTCAAGATGGCCGGCAAGTCGCCCGACCTGGAGATCGCCACCCTGGTGAGGGTGTCGCGACAGGTTTGGCAGGGGATCGCGGATGCCGCCAAGGAGGAGAAGTCCAACCTCTTGCTGATGGCCTGGAAGGGCTCCACCACCACTCCCAACTCCATCTTCGGGACGACCATCGACGAGATCGCCAAGGATCCGCCTTGCGACATCGCCCTGGTGAAGCTCCACGCCCTGGGAAACCCGAAACGGATCCTCCTGCCGGTTCGCGGTGGTCCCCACGCGATCCTGGCCCTGCGGCTAGCGGTGGGGCTGGCCGAGCGATACGACGCCACGGTGACGGCCCTGCGGGTGATACCGCCCGGGCTCACCGTGGAGGACGTGGAGCGAGAGAAGGAGCATTTCAACCGCTTCCTGGCCGCGGTGCCCAGTAACCGGGTGGAGAAGGCCTTCAAGGTGTCGGAGTCGGTGGTCCAGGCCATCCTCTCCGAGACCTGCAACCATCAGGTGGTGGTGATGGGCGCCTCGGCAGCCCCCTCGCCCGCGGAGCCCTACCTCTTCGGGTCCATCGCCGAGCGGGTGGTGCGGGAGGCGGACCGCCAGGTGATCGTGGTCAAGACCAAGGAGCCGGTGGAGGGGTTGAGGCCCGACTTTGGGAAGCTGTTCCAGGAGGAGCAGGCCAGGGCGGCCATGCCGATCTCCACCCTGGTGGACAAGTGGTTCGCCGAGAACACCTTCGACAGCGAGGAGTGGTCGGATCTGGAGCTGCTGGTGCGATTGAAGAGGTCGGCCGGCGTGACCATCAGTCTGGGGCTGCCCGCGCTGAACGAGGAGCCGACTGTCGGTACCATCGTGGCATCGCTCAAGGCCGAGCTGATGGAGCGACATCCCCTCCTGGACGAGATAGTGCTCATCGACAGCGGATCGACCGACCGAACGGTGGAGATCGCCCGGAGCCACGGGATATCGGTCTACCAGCATCAGGAGATCCTGCCCCGCTACGGTTCCATTCCCGGCAAGGGTGAGGCCCTCTGGAAGAGCCTCTACGTCCTGAAGGGCGACATCATCGCATGGATCGACACCGACATCCGGAACATCCACCCCCGCTTCGTCTACGGGCTGCTGGGGCCGTTGCTGCAGCACCCACGGGTCAAGTACGTGAAGGGGTTCTACCGGCGCCCGATCCGGGTCGGGCACAAGACCATGGGGACCGGCGGTGGTAGGGTCACGGAGTTGACGGCCCGACCCATGCTGAACCTCTTCTATCCCGAGCTGTCGGGCATAGTGCAGCCCCTGGCCGGCGAGTACGCCGGACGCCGGGAGGCGCTGGAGAGGATCCCCTTCTTCACCGGCTACGGGGTGGAGACCGGTCTGCTGATCGACTTCCTGGAGTCCTTCGGCCTCCACGCCATCGGCCAGGTGGATCTGAAGCGTCGGGTCCACCGCAACCAGACCCTGGTCTCCCTGAGCAAGATGGCCTTCACCCTGATCCAGGTGGTGCTGAAGCGGGTCGAGGACCAGCAGCGGCTGCGGCTGATGACCGATCTCAACTGCAGCATGAAGCTGATCCAGCACACCAGGGACCAGTTCCACCTGGAGGTCAAGGAGCTGCGGGACGCCGAGAGGCCCCCCATGATCACCGTTCCCGAGTATCGCCACCAGCGGGGGCTGGCGTGAGAGGGGAGGAGGGGCAGGGGGAGAGGTTGGAGCTCATCCTGGTGCGGCACGGCCAGACAGACTGGAACCTGGAAGGGCGGTACCAGGGCGGGACGGACGTCCCTCTGAACGCCACCGGCCGGGAGCAGGCCGAGGGGCTGGCCGCCGAGCTTTCCAGCAGGAGGATCGACGCCCTCTACTCCAGCCCCCTCGGTCGCGCCCTGGAAACCGCCCGGGCCATAGCCCGCGGGCGCGGCCTGGAGCCCCGCACGGATCCCCGTCTGAAGGAGATCGACCTGGGGGAGTGGGAGGGGATGCTGGCCCGCCGCATCGCCGAGCTCTACCCCGAGCTGCACCGGCAATGGGTTGAGGATCCACGACCGGTGCGGCCGCCGGGGGGCGAATCGATTCGGGAGGTTCACGACCGGGCCATCGCGGCCGTGGAGGAGATGGTGCGCCGGCATCCCGGCGGTAGCCTCTGCCTGGTCACCCACAAGGTGGCGATGGTGGTGATTCGCACCCACTACCTGGGGCTGGATCTTCCCGGGGAGATGGGTAGGATGCCCCCCAATGGGGGTTGGGAGCGGCTGGAGGTGGTGGTGCGATCTCGTGAGGCTCCCTGCTGCTCTGCCGTCCTCGGCGACGGGGCGACCGGGAGACGGAGCGAGGAAGAAACAGCATAGACAGGATGCACAGGATAGAAAAGACCTCGCGTCACCGCGTCCCCGTGTCCCCGCGTCCAACCCGCACGACGAGGACGGAGCAGGGGGCTGCCCTCAACACCTTCTCCGCCACGCTCCCGTAGGCCCAGAGGCGGGCGCCCGTCCGGCCGTGGGTGGACATGACGATGAGGTCGGCCCTGGTGGCGGCGGCGTACCCCACGATCTCCTCGGCCACGTTGCCGCCTCGCACCTGGTGGCTGACCCTGATCCCCCTGTCGTTCAGCCGCTGTTGCCATTCTCGAAGGTAGCCCTCGGCCTCTTCCCGATCGCCCTCCTCCTGCACCACGTGGCCGTGCCCGCCCGGGGCCTGCAGGAAGCGAAGCAGGGTGACCCGGATCAACTCCAATTCTGCCCTCGTGGCCGAGGCCAGCAGCTCCGCGTGGGGGATCGCCGTTTCGGCCAGCTCAGAACCGTCCAGGGGAACCAGGATTCGTCGGTACATCTCACCCTCCTTGTGGCTGGCTGGGCGTGTGGTCCGGTGGTCTCGCCCCCGGCGTTTTCCGAAGAGAGCGCCGGCTGAAGGCTCGACTCCGTGCGTTGGTCCGTGGAGATGAGACAGTGTGGCATCGCCGTGAGGAGAGGTCAATGGGGAGGGAGAATCAGCCAGGCCGGCCCGCGGAGGCGATGCCGGCCTGTGCTTCTTTAGTTGTCGTTGGTGCTGTGAGAATCGAGCCGCTTCGGGTGGCGAACCTACTTCGCCGTGCACCACCTTTCCGCCCGCCTTAGGGCCGTGGGGATCCGGCGACTGATCCCCACCTGGGCGACTTCACGGTCGCTCGTCCGATCTATCGGGATCGAGAGGGACGAGAGCCGTTGCCCGACCTGTTGTTGGTCGACCCGCCACCCTCATCCTCGTGTCTGTCCTCCTCGATGGAGCCAGACTGACCGCGCTCGCGGTAGCCTTCGCCTCTGCCCTGGGCCCTCTCGTCGTCTTGAGAGCGGGAGGACGGGGCCCGGGTTGCGCTGGGCGTGGCGGCGGCATCCGGCTCAGCTGCGTCCACATCCTCGTCGCTCACGTCCTCGGAGCCGCGGCGATCCTGCTCGCGGTTGGTGTGCTTCTGCTTGGCTTCGGACCTCTCCTGCTCCCGGACGCGCAGTGTCGAATTCTGGGTCGCATCGGGTGTGCCCATCGGAGTGGCGGTGGCCGTAGCCGTAGCCGTAGCCGTGGCCTGGCTCGCCGGCGTTCCGGTGGCCGTTGGGGTGGCCGTGGCCGTGGTGGCTGTGGGCTGCGGCGTGCCGGTCGATGTGGCCGTGGGCGACGCTACCGACGTGGCTTCGTCATTATCGCCATCGTGCTTGTCCTCCTTGCCCAGATCCGAGCGGGCGAAGAAGGAGACTGCCAGTCCGTGGCGTACATCATCCAGGGTCTGGGTGAAGCGGGCTATCCAGGAGACGAACCAGCCGTGGTTGGCCTCCCGGTCTCCCTCGGGATCCGGGACCACGATGTTTTGCCACGAGGTGGTCTGGGTTGGCGTTGCGCTGGGCACGGCGGTAGCCGTGGGGGTTGCCGGCGTGCCGGTGGGCGTCGGCGTGTTGGTCGGAGCCGGCGTAGGGGTGGCCGTGGCCGGAGCGGCCGTAACGGCTATCTGATTAGAGGATGTCAGCAGGGTGTACGTATCGTTGGAGAAGAGGCGGAACTCGTAGCTCCCCGCCTCCAGGCTTGCCGGGATGGTGAAGCTCACCGATCCGGAGGCCAAGGGCGTGGCGGGGGTCTTCGTCCCGCTCACGTACACCCAGGCCTGCTGGCTCATGTTGCTGTCGCCCGCTCGATACAGCCCTATCCAGTCCTCCGCCGAAGGGTTGGCTATGTTGCTCCAGGTCATAGTCACGGCGTCGCCGGCCACGACGGTGGTGGGGCTCGCGCTCAGACTGGGCTCCGGCACCGTGGTGGGAGTGCTGGTCGCCGTGGGGCTCGGCACCACCGTTGCAGTCGATGTGGGGCTCGGCACCACCGTCGGCGTTGCCGTCACTGTGGCGGTGGACGTTGGCTCCGGCGTTGCCGTTGCCGTGACGATCGCAGTCGCCGTAGGGGTAGGCGTGCCTTCGGCGTGAGCCAGGACGGGGGTAAGGAGCAGAAGTGTAGTGGCCAGGATGGCGATGGCCCCTTTGCTGCTGTTGCTCACGTTTCCGCTCTCCTTTGGTCGGTTTTCTGTCTTGAGTGCGCGCTCACCTTGATGAACGAGGTGGCCGGGGATTTGTTACGGGGGGCGCTGAAGGCCGATAGGCTGGCCGCTTCGGGAGGAGCGGCTTCGCACTACCTTTCGTGAGGATTGAGCCACCGG
>DAHVXI010000060.1:0-5358 GCA_027356795.1 Chloroflexota bacterium
GTGCCCGAGGGCCGGCGGCTCTTCCCCTACATGACGGTGCTGGAGAATCTGGAGCTGGGGGCATACAGCCGTGAGGCCCGACGGCAGAGGGCCAAGAGCCTGGAGATGGCCCTCGGCCTGCTGCCGATCCTGAAGGAGCGCCAGGGTCAGCTGGCGGGATCCCTCTCAGGCGGCGAGCAGCAGATGCTGGCTATCGGGCGCGGGTTGATGGCCCTGCCCAGGCTGCTGATGCTGGACGAGCCATCCCTGGGGCTCGCGCCGATGCTGGTGAAGCAGATCCTGGAGACGGTGCGGGACGTCAACGCCCGGGGGATGACGGTGTTGCTGGTGGAGCAGAACGTCCAGCACTCCCTCCGGCTGGCCCATCGGGGCTACGTCCTCGAGAACGGGAGGATCGTTCTGGAGGGCCAGGGCTCAGAGCTGTTGGGGAACCCCCACTTGAAGAAGGCCTACCTGGGCATGTAAAGACGACGGGGAGACGGGGAGACGGGGAGATTCCCTCTCCCTTTGGGAGAGGGTCAGGGTGAGGGCTGTTTGGTCGGCAGCGTCCCAGCCCTCACTCGCCCTTCGGGCTGCCTCTCCCAAAGGGAGAGGCGGTTGCGGTTTCCCTCACCCCGTCTCTGTCACGCCGCTTTCTTCGCCCCTCGCGTGGCCTTGGGGTTCACCACGTTCTGGGGGTTCCCCTCCAGGAAGGATCGGACGTTGCTCACCGAGGTGTCGAGGATCCGCTCCACGGCCTCCCAGCTATCGAAGGCGATGTGGGGCGTCACCACCACGTCCTCTCGCCGCAGCAGCACGTGCTGGCGCAGCAGCATCCGCAGCTTCTCCTCCGCCTGGGGCGCCCGCAGCAGCTGCTTCTCCTCCTCCACCAGCTCCTCACCCTCGATCACGTCCAGCCCTGCCCCGGCGAGGATACCCTCGTCCAGGGCCCAGATCAGGGCGTCGGTGTCCACCAGCTCGCCTCGGGCGGTGTTGATCAGCAGCGCGCCGCGCTTCACCAATTTCAAGTTGTCCCGGTTGATCATGTGGTAGGTGCCGGCGTTGAGAGGGGCGTGGAGGCTGATGATGTCCGACCGGCGGAGCAGCTCCTCCAGCGGCACGTACTCGAAGCCCAGCACCTCGGAGATCAACCGATCCTGCCGGACGTCGAAGGCCAGCACCCTCATCCCGAATCCCTTGGCGATCCTGATGGTGTGCAGCCCTATGTGGCCGGCTCCCACCACGCCCAGGGTCTTGCCGTGGAGGTCGAAGCCCCGGAGCCCTTCCAGGGAGAAGTTGCCCTGGAGGGTCCGGAGGTAGGCCTTGTGGATCTTGCGGGAGAGGGACAGGATCAGGCCGAAGGCATGCTCGGCCACCGTGGTCTCGCCGTAGTAGGGGACGTTGCAGACCAGGATGCCCCGTTCGTTGCAGGCCACCAGGTCGACGTGGTCGAAGCCGGTGGACCGGGTGGCGATCAGCTCCAGGTTGGGGAGTGCGTCGAGGGTCTCCCGATTCACTTCCGACCGGATGAAGACCGAGATCACCGAGGCGTCGGCGATTTGCGGTAGATGCTGCCTCTCCAGGGGACCGCGGAAAGAGTGGACCTCCAGCCCCTCCAGCCCTTTGGAGATCCTATCCCTTTCCCACTCCTCCACCTCGAAGAAGGCGATCTTCGAGGCGTTGGCTCTCTTCTTGGAACTATTAGCCATCGGCCTTCCTCAAGCAGCTAGGTAATCTCGACGATGGTCAGCCGGCGTGTCCCCATGGGGGTCTCGACGTCTACCGTTTCCCCGGGGCGGTGGCCCATGAGGGCCCTCCCTACCGGGGACTGGTTGGAGATCCGTCCCTTGCCCGGCTCGGCCTCCATGACCCCCACTATGGCGTACTGCTCCTCCTCGCCGCTCTCGTCGCGCAGGGTCACGGTGGCGCCGACCTCCACTGAGGGCCAGGCGGCAGAAGTGGCCACCTCCACCACTTCGGCCTGGGCCAGCAACTTCTCCAGGGTGGCGATGCGACCCTCCACGAAAGCCTGTTCCTCACGGGCCGACAGGTATTCCGGGCTGTCCCAGACGCCAACCTCTCGCGCCGATCGGAGCCGCTCGGATACCTCGTGGCGTCGCACCGTCCGGAGGTAGTCCAGTTCCGCCATCAGTCGCGCGTATCCGGTAGCTGTCAAGACCTTTTCGGGGTCGCCCATGACCTTACACCTCCTCTGGCCCGCTTCCGGCCATCGCTCTCAGTGGGCTGTCGCCGATCTTCAGCCCTGGGCAGCTAGCATTTCCCTCGTCAAATTGCATTCGGCTGATGGCTGAAGACTCGCGGATAGCTTTTCTCGCGCAAGAGACGTGCCAAGAAGAACGACGCGGAGAAGGGGAGACGAGGAGACGGGGTGATAGCAGCCCCTTCGCCCTGTCGCCCGCTCGCACCGTCTTCTCTGGGCACGTCTCTTGCCCGCTGTTGGCACTCCACCCAGCGATCGGGGAGGCGGAGCAGCGGATCAAGGAGGGATCATGGCAGTCGGTAAGAGCCCTCGGGCGAAGGAGAACCTCAGGCTGATAGGGTTGGTGGAGAAGCTGGCGGTGCCGGTAGAGCGGCTGCGGAGGAGCTGCGATCCGGCCACGATGCCCTTCGAGACGACCGAGCAGGTGGAGCCTCTGCTGGGCACCGTTGGCCAGGAGCGGGCGATAAGCGCCATCGAATTCGGCGTGGAAATCGTCTCCAGCGGTTTCAACATCTTCGTCTCCGGTCCATCGGGCTCGGGACGAAACGCCACCGCTTGCACCTACGTGGAGCAGGCGGCACGCGCTCAGCCGGTGCCGGATGACTGGGTCTACGTGCACAACTTCCAGGACCCCTACCACCCTCAGGCGATTCGGCTGCCGGCAGGGCAGGGCTGCGAGCTGGCCAGCCGGATGGACGAGCTGGTGGAGGCGGCCCGTCGGGAGATCCCTCGGGCCTTCGAAAGCGAGGACTACGAGCGGCGCCGCAACGACATCCTGACCCAGCTCCACCAGCGCCAGCAGGCCCTATACAGCCAGATCCAGGAGAGCGCAAAGTCCCAGGGATTCGCCATCGAGTTGACCCCGGCGGGCATCCTCACGGTGCCGCTGGTGGACGACCATCCCCTCTCCACCGAGGAGTACGAGAAGCTCCCTCAGCAGACCAAGGAGGAGCTGGAGCGCCGGGGCAACGAGCTGCGGGAGCGTCTTGAGCAGGCGCTCCACGAGGGGCGGCAGCAGGAGAAGGATGCCACGGAGCGGCTGCGGGAGCTGGAGCGGGAGGTAGCCCTCTTCGCCGTGGGGCACCTCTTCGACGAGCTGAGAGATCGCTACCGGGACTACCCCGACGTCCAGGAATACCTTAGACAGCTCCAGGACGACATTCCAGAGCATCTGGACGACTTCCGAGCCGGCCCCCAACAGCCCGAGGGGCTCCCAGCGGCCCTGGCCGAGCTGCAGGGCAGCTCCCGGGAAGAGCACCTCTCCCGCTACAAGGTGAACGTGTTCGTGGACAACAGCGAGACCAAGGGTGCGCCGATGGTCCAGGAGTACAACCCGACCTACTACAACCTGATGGGCCGTCTGGAGTACCAGGCTCGCTTCGGCGCGATGACGACCGATTTCCGCCAGATCAAGGCGGGTGCCCTCCATAGGGCCAACGGCGGCTACCTGGTGCTGGACGCCCTGGCGGTGCTGACCAGCCCCTTCGCCTGGGACGCCCTGAAGAAGGCGCTCCAGACCCGGGAGTCCAGGATCGAGAACATTGGCGAGCAGTACAGCGCCATCCCGGCCACCACCCTCCGGCCCGAGCCGATCCCTCTGAACGCCAAGGTGGTGATGGTTGGCAATCCCTTCATCTACTACCTGCTCTACCACCTGGACGAGGATTTCCGGAAGCTGTTCAAGGTGAAGGCCGACTTCGGTCCTGACATGGATCGCTCGGATCAGCACGTCCTTCGCTACGCCGGTTTCATCAGCCGGCAGGTGCGGGAGCGCGGTCTGCGCCACTTCGATCGCACCGGCGTCGCCAGGATGGTGGAGTACGGCTCTCGGCTGGTGGAGGATCAGGAGAAGCTCTCCACCCGCCTGGCCGACGTGGCGGACATGGTGGTCGAGTCCAGCCACTGGGCGGGCAAGAGCGGCCACGACCTGGTCACGGCGGAGGACGTGGACCAGGCCATCGCCCACAAGGAGTACCGATCGAACCTGATCGAGGAGCGGATCCAGGAGTTCATCGAAGACGGGACCATAATGATCGACACCGAGGGGACGAAGCCGGCCCAGGTGAACGGTCTCTCCGTCGTCGACCTGGGGGATTACTCCTTCGGGCGGCCCTCCCGGATCACCGCCCGAACCTCCCTGGGGGGTGAAGGCGTGGTCAACATCGAGCGGGAGATCAAGCTCTCGGGCCCCATCCACTCCAAGGGGGTGTTGATCCTCTCGGGGTATCTCTCCGGCAAGTACGCTCAGAGCTACCCCCTGGCCCTGTCCGCCACCCTCACTTTCGAGCAGGTCTACGACGAGGTGGAGGGCGACAGCGCCTCCTCCACCGAGCTGTACGTCCTGCTCTCCGCCCTCTCGGGGCTGCCCCTCCAGCAGGGGATCGCCGTGACGGGCTCGGTGAACCAGATCGGCCAGGTCCAGGCGGTGGGCGGGGTCACCCGGAAGGTGGAGGGCTTCTACGAGGTGTGCAAGTCCCAGGGGCTTACCGGAGAGCAGGGGGTGATCCTGCCGGAGGCCAACGTCAAGAACCTGATGCTGAAGGACGAGGTGGTGCAGGCAGTCCGCACTGGGAAGTTCCACCTCTGGGCGGTGCGCACCATCGACGAGGGGATCGAGATCCTCACCGGAGCCTCAGCCGGGGAGCAGCAGGCCGACGGTCGCTACCCCAAGGGGACGGTGCACCAGTTGGTGGACGCCAAACTGAGGGAGTACGCCCAGCGGCTCAAGGAGTTCGGCGCTCCCGGGGAGCGGCGGGAGGCGCCGGGGAAGCGGGAAGAGAGGGCCGCCTGACCCCCTACGAGAACACCCGGCGGATTGGGGCTACCTGCCGGGGGTGGATGGCTGCTTTTCCGCCGAAGCCCATATCCTTGGCCCGTTGAGCCTCCCCCACGAGCCCCTGCCGATCCCCGACCTTTGGGTAGGGGGCGTCCACGGCAGATACCCCCGCCGACGCGGCCGCCAGGGCCAGCCGGCTGCGGGCCTGCCGCGGTTCCGGCAGGTCGGCACCCCGCGCCGCCGCCAGCTTCTCCCCCAGAACCAGCGCCACCACCCGGCGGCTGGCCCCGGCCATCTCCCCGGCACGTTCCAGCGCCTCGGGGCTCTCCAGGACCGGGATGAAGCTGAGCGCCCCGATCTCCAGGCCGGCGTGGCGCTCCAG